>CAZZGL010000001.1:0-106732 GCA_964654155.1 uncultured Staphylococcaceae bacterium
ATTTCAGTTTTTGAAAAAATCCTTTAAAACGGAATTTAATTATTTAATTGAGCAAAAGTAAATGCAACAATAGGTTCGCGCGCGTCAACTTTACTTTTTTAAATATTTTATTTTTATGATAAAACAAGAATTTTTAATTAATAAAAGAGATGGGTTTATTAATAGATATTGTCCATCTCTTGATTTTTTTTATTCTCTACGATAGAAATATTATTTATTAGAATCAATTAGGCTTTATTTAATATTCATAATAGTAAATTAAATATTTTCGGCTTTTATTTCAAAAAAAGCTTTTGGATGTGAGCAAACAGGGCATAATTCAGGAGCTTTTTTTCCTATATGAATATGTCCGCAATTGCGACATTTCCAAATTGCAACTCCATCCTTTTCAAAAACTTTACCTTCTTCAAGGTTTTTGATTAATTTTCGATATCTTTCTTCATGTTCTTTTTCTACTTTTCCTACTGATTCAAATAATATAGCTAATTCAACAAAACCTTCTTCTCTTGCTTCTTTGGCCATACGAGCATACATATCAGTCCATTCAAAATTTTCTCCATTTGCGGCATCAGCAAGGTTATCAAAGGTTGATGGAATTCCATCGTGTAATGCTTTAAACCATAATTTAGCATGTTCTTTTTCATTTTCTGCAGTTTCTAAGAATATTTCTGCAATTTGTTCATAACCTTCTTTTTTTGCCTTAGAAGCATAATAAGTATATTTTGTTCTTGCCATAGATTCACCGGCAAATGCTTCTAATAAATTTTTTTCAGTTTTTGTACCTTTATAATCCATTAATGTCATCTCCTTTTATATACATATTTTACCCTACAATAAAATTTATTTCCAATAAATGTAAAAAATACTTTATTCATTGCATAAATTAAATTTTTATATAGAGTATATTTTTATTTATATTTATTGTGATAATATATAAATGTAAATAGAGGTGATCAAGTGGAAACGATTGAGTGTATTCTTAAAAGAAGAAGTGTTCGTAGGTTTAAGCATGATACAATTAGCGATAAAATAATTAATACTCTTTTAGAATGTGCGATGGCGGGACCAAGCGCTGTTAATAAAAAGCCTTGGGAATTTTATGTTATTAAAAATAGTGAAGTTTTAGAAAGAATAAGAAAAGCATCTTTATATAGTGATTTTAATGCTCCATTAGCGATTATTGTTGCTGGAAATACATCACGTTCTTTATCAAAAAGAGACAATGATTTCTGGATTCAAGATTGTTCAGCTTCTATTGAAAATATTTTACTTGCGGCAACTTCTTTGGGATTAGGAAGTGTTTGGTGTGGAATATATCCTATTGAAAGAGTAGTCACACGAATTCGAAAAGAATTAAATGCTTCTGAAAATATTATTCCTCTTGGTTTGGTTTATATAGGATATCCTGATCAAGATTTAGAAGCTAGAACTCAATTTGACGAAAATAATGTTCATATAATTTAGTTTAGTTAATTTGTTTAATGATTTAATTGTTTTATTAGTCTTTTATTATCATTCATATTATTTAAAGAGGAGGGATGTATTATGAATGAAAAAATTTATACAAATAAAAAAAGAGGAATGCAAGTATTAATTCTAACAATTGTCTTATATTTAATTGCCATTATTGGCTTAGTCTTTTTTATTAATCAATTAGAAGAAGAAACAAATATTGTTTATATTTTAGGCACAATCATATGTGGAATATATGCTGGATTTGGTTGGATTTTATTGTTGGGATTAAAGGTATTAAAACCACAAGAAGCTCTTGTTTTAACTTTATTTGGTAAATATGTTGGAACTATTAAAGGCGATGGCTTTTATTTTGTTAATCCGTTCTGTGTGAGTTTTAATCCAGCAGCAAAAACAAAGTTAAACCAAAGCGGAGATGTTACTACACATAGTGCTTTCGTTGGTAAAGATGGAGAAAATGGAATCGAAATTGTGTCACAAAAATTATCTTTAAAGATTATGACTTTAAATAATAATAAGCAAAAAATAAATGATTGTTTAGGTAATCCGATTGAAATTGGTATTGCGGTAACATGGCGAATTACCGATACCGCAAAAGCAGTATTTAATGTAGATAATTACAAAGAATTTTTATCTTTACAATGTGATTCAGCATTAAGAAATGTTGTTAGAGTATATCCTTATGATGTTGCACCTAATGTTGATACAACTGGAGATGGTATTGCTGATGATGGTAGTTTAAGAGGATCAAGTGAAGTTGTTGCTTCAAGAATTAGAGAAGAAATTCAAGAAAGAGTAAAAGAAGCGGGTATTGAGATTATTGAATCACGAATTACATATTTAGCATATGCTCCAGAAATTGCAGCAGTTATGCTTCAACGTCAACAAGCATCCGCGATTGTCGATGCTAGAAAGATGATTGTCGATGGCGCTGTTGGAATGGTTGAAATGGCATTAGAAAGATTAAATGAAGAAGAAATTGTTAAATTAAACGATGAAGAAAAAGCCAGACTTGTTTCTAATTTGCTCGTTGTATTATGTGGAAATCATGATGCTCAACCAGTTGTAAATTCAGGTAATTAATTATTAAATGTAATATAAGGTATTTATCTTTTGGTAAGTACCTTTTATTATAAAAAAATAAAAAAAATCAAAAAAATAAAAACCCCTTTAGTTTTCTAACTATTTAGTTAGTCCAACTTTTTGGGGTTGAATACATAAAGTGTCCTATTTAGAATTATAGCGTCTAACAACTAAAGTAACATTCATATTTCCATTTTTAACTCTAATTTCATCAATCATTTGTTTATTAAGCTTTTGATCTTTAACATTGATGAAGTATGTTAATTCAAACATGGTTCCAAAATCACTGGTTTTTATTTTGGATAAATGGTAATCAGAGCAATATTCATTTAGGATTTCATCAAAGATTCCATCGTAATTTATATCTTCTGGTATAATTATTTTTAATGTCATATTTCTTGAATTTGGCATTCCATAGTTTGTAAAATGAATGATTAATAAGACTAACAAAAGAATTAAACAAATAATAGAAGAGGCGAGAACGTAACCTAATCCACACGCTAAGCCAACTGCAACAGACATAAATATATATGATAAATCTTCGGTATTTTTTTGTTCGCTTCTAAATCTAGTTAAGGCGAATATACCCGCTAATGAAAGGCCACCAGCAATGTTGTCTCTTACAAAAAACACAACTAATGAAACGATTATAGGAAGCATAATTAGTGTAGTTAGAAATTCTTTGTTGTAGCCAACTTTTCTTTTTGTAAAGTGATAAACCAAGGAAATTGCGAATCCTAACAATAAGGATATACCTAAAATTAAAATACAATTTCCTATTGTAAACTCATCGGTTAAAATTGAATCAAATGCTCCGGTTAAAATTAATAAATTCATGATACAACACTCCTTTTCTTTTGCATTTCTTTTTTATATTGATGACCATATTTTGAGAAGCTCCTTCGATAGATATTATTTTTAGATAGCATTTCAACAATCCATAATGGCATGGAATTATTTGCCTTAATTTCCATGATAATTTGGTCAGAATCGATAATTTTTTCCATATTTTCCTCATAAATATCAATATTTAGGTTATTTCTTCTAGCTAATAGATTCATATCAAATGTCAAACGTAGGCTCTTATCTTCCTTACCAACAAACGCTAAACGCTCATAGGATAGAAATAATGACTTATGTACATTTCGATAGGAAAGAAAGTAGTTAAATTCTTTTAAAACTTGATTTTCAACATAGGTATTTTTATTAGGAATAATGTGATTTTCTAAGAATAAATCTAATTCATTTTTCGATAGTTTTATTCTTCTTTTGGTTACTATATCTGATACTTTCTTTTTAATTTCTAAAAAATATTCATCTTTACCATCGTTATAAAAACCATATTTTCGAATGCGCATTTTTTCCTTATAATAAGGCTTCATAACGGATAAGCGAATTAAGTGATTATCTTCCGTATCTAGATAGATGTTTCTAATTAAATACCACTTTCCATTTTCACAAAATTTATCATAATTCATGTGTTGAAGAATAATAGGAATTATTTTTTCCATTTGTGAACGTGACAAAAGAAATTTTCGTTCTTTGCGTTTGAAAGAAAGTATTTCCATTGACATCACTCCTTTTTAAATGTTATTAAAAAAAGAAACAAATGTAAATAGAAAAAGATAAAATCAAAAAAATACCAAAATGTATGATAACGCTTTTTTATAGCAATTAATTTTTTCTTTGTGATAGAATTATAAAGAGGTGAAATTATTATGATAATTGACATGAAACAAATAAACTACAATAACGAAAAATTTGATTGTATAACATTAAAAAATAAAAAGGGATTAGAAATAACTCTTACATCCTTTGGTGCTGCTTTACATAAAGTGTTTTACAAAACATTATTAACTTTAGCGCCTGAAGATGAAATTGAATTTATTAAGAGTCCTTCATATTTTGGAAAGACAGTAGGACGCATTTCAGGACGCATTGAAAATAGCGTCATGGAAATAAATGGTGTAGATTATAAATTTGTCGCTAATGAAGGAAAACACTGCTTACATTCAGGACCAGATGGTTTATCAAATAAGATTTTTAAAACTGAAATCAAAGAAGAAAATGACTATACAAAAGTTATTTTTACATACAATTCTAAAGATGGTGAAGCAGGCTTTCCAGGCAATGTTATCTTTACCATAACATATTTAATTAAAGAGGATGAAAACATATTTACGATTACACATGATGTTGTTAGTGATGCAGATACACCTATTAATTTAACAAATCACGCTTATTTTAATATGGGTGAAAAAGTTGACATGTCATATATGGATTTAAAAATAATGGCGTCTCGTTATTTAAGTGTTGATCATGAATTGATAGTAAAAGAAAATCTTCCGGTTACGCCATTTTTTGATTTTAGAAAAGGTGGAAAACTTGAAAACCATTTAGCGCCTTATACAAATGGAATAAGCTGTATCGATCATGATTTTGTTTTAGACAATGGCCGTTATTCACCAGCATTAGTTTTAATTAATCCTAAATTAAAATTAAAATTGACTGTTGATACAAATTATCCTATTTTACATATTTATGCAAATCCGCATAATCCTGATTTATTAACATATAATGCTTTGGCAATTGAATGTAAAAAGAGCAATATTGAATCGATGATTGTTAAGGCATTTGAACATGAAACATTTGTTATTTCATATCAAATAGAAGAATTATAAAAACATTAGATTTTATCGGACTTTTTACTTACTTTTGAATTAAATTTGTGGCATAATTATGATGCGGAGGAATGGTTATGAATATTAATAAAACAATAAAAAAAATACTTACATATGCATATTTGAAACTTGATCTTCATGATTGGGATTATATTTATATCCAAAATCGTCTTTTAGATGTTTTAGGGTTAGATTCATATGATGAATCAGAAATTGATGTTGATGAAATTAAAAAATTAACTGTTCCTGATAAAATTATTGATGAGCTTAATGAGTATCTTATCGATATAGGTAAAGATGCAAAAGAACGAGAATTGTTAATTACGAAAATTATGGGTATCATTTCCCCTTTACCAAGTGTCGTATTAAATAATTTTTTGAAGATAGAAAAAACAAATTCCCAAAGAGCTTTAGATTATCTTTATAATCTCCAAATATCTAATAACTACATTCAACATACTGCAGTAAGTAAAAACAAATATTGGAAGGCTGAATTTGATAATAATTTTCTTGAAATAACTATTAATTTATCAAAACCAGAAAAGAAAAATTCTGATATTGCTAAATTGGTTGGTAAGACTGATGTAACATATCCAAAATGTTTATTATGTGGTGAAAACTTAGGATATGCTGGTAGAGTTAATCATCCTTCAAGAATGAATATAAGAACAATTCCACTAGTTTTAAATGATGAAGAATGGTTTATGCAATATTCCCCATATGTTTATTATTATGAGCATTGCATTGTAATATTAAAAAATCATGAACCTATGATGATGGGAAGAAGAATATTTAATTCACTTTTAGAATTTGTGAATCGGTTTCCAACATTCTTTATAGGATCTAATGCTGAATTGCCAATTGTTGGCGGCTCGATTTTAAATCACGAGCATTTCCAAGGTGGTGGACACAAAATGCCTATGATGTACTCAAAACCACTTTTAGAAATTAAAACGCAAAAATATCAAGATTGTAAGATTGAATATTTGGATTGGTATAATTCAGTTATTAAAATTTCTTCAACTTCCAAGCAATCTATTATTGATGTTGCTGAAAGTATCTATAATTCTTGGTGTAGTTATAGTGATGAAGAAAATGATATAGTTGCTTTTAGTGAAGGTAAAAAACATAATACGGTAACACCTATTGCCACAAAAGAAGGCGATATGTTTAGCTTATATTTAATTTTAAGAAATAATCGCTGCAACGAAGAACATCCTGATGGTATTTTTCATGCACATAAGGAATATCACAACTTTAAAAGTGAGGGTATTGGTTTAATTGAAGCCATGGGAATGTTTATTTTACCAGCTAGATTAAATCGTCAAATAAATGAACTTGCAGTTTTATTAAATGACCCTGAATTTGGTATAGATGCATATTTTGAAACTCATAATGATTTAGAAATTCATCGTGAAATGATTACTAAATTGCATTCTTCTCTAGGAAAAGTTGTTACTATTGAAGAAGGAGTTTCTGCAATTAAAAATGAAATTAACAAAGCTTGTAAAGGTATTTTAGGTAATGTTGCGGTATTTAAAGTTGATAAAGATAATTTAAAACCTTTACAAAAATTTATTGATATATTAGATATTTAAGAAGAAGGTGAGTTTATGAAAAACATTTTAGTCACTGGTGGAGCCGGTTATATCGGAAGTCATACTATAGTTGAACTTATTAAAAGCGGTTATAATCCAATTATTGTTGATGATTTAAGCAATTCAAAAGAAGAAGTTATTAATCGAATTGAAAAAATTACTGGTTTTAGACCAAAATTTTACAAAATTTCTCTTTTAGATGAAAAAAATTTTGAAAAAATATTTATTGAAGAAAAAATTGATAGTGTCATTCATTTTGCAGGATTTAAAGCTGTTGGAGAAAGTGTAAAAAAACCATTAATGTATTATAACAACAACATTAATTCCACTTTAATTCTATTAAAGATGATGGAAAAGTATAATGTTAAAAATATAGTATTTTCTTCTTCTGCGACTGTATATGGAAATCCTAAAATTGTTCCAATTAAAGAAGATTCTGAAGTCGGTGGCGTTACAAACCCTTATGGTAGAACGAAATTTATGATTGAAGAGATATTAAAAGATGTTGCTTTAGTCAATAAATCAATGAACATAACAATATTAAGATATTTTAACCCTATTGGCGCACATGAAAGTGGATTAATTGGGGAAGACCCAAATGGTATACCAAATAATTTAATGCCTTATATTACCCAAGTTGCCATTGGAAAATTAGAAAAATTAAGAGTTTTTGGAAATGATTATAATACAGTTGATGGAACTGGAGTTAGAGATTATATTCATGTTGTTGATTTGGCTTTAGGCCATGTTGCCGCATTAAAGAAAATGCAAGAAAATCATGGTTTATTAATTTATAATTTAGGAACCGGAAAAGGTGTTAGCGTTTTAGAAATGGTAAAGGCATTTGAAACTGCGAATAATATTAAAATTCCATATGAAATAACATCTAGAAGAGAAGGAGATATTGATGCATGTTATGCAGATTGTTCTAAAGCTAATAAAGAATTAAATTGGTATGCGAGAAAAACATTGGTTGATGCTTGTCATGATTCATGGCATTGGCAAAGCATGAACCCGAAAGGTTATGGTGAATAGAATGAGTATAGTAGATGAATTATATGGTTTGAATTTAGACACATATTTGAAACGTAAGGATAATTTAGTTAAGGCTTTCCGTTATCATTTTGAACACGAAGCTGATAGTATTTTTTCTAGTAGTGGTCGAATTGAACTTTTAGGAAATCATACTGACCATAATCATGGTAAAGTTTTAGTGGCGGCAGTTGATATGGATATTTTAGCAGCGGCAAGTCCATGTGAAGAAAATGTTGTAACATTTATTTCTGAAGGATATAATCCAATGGTTGTTCAATTAGATGATTTAGAAATAAAAGAAGAACAATATGGTGAATCTATTTCGTTAATTAGAGGTGTTTTAAAAGGATTTGTGGATCGTGGATATAATATTGGAGGTTTCCAAGTTAAAGCAACGAGCAATATTTTAAGAGGCGCTGGTATTTCTTCAAGTGCAGCTTTTGAATTATTGGTTTGCGAAATAATTAATTATTATTATAATGAGGATAAAATTTCTCGTGTTGAAATGGCTAAAATTGCTCAATTTGCCGAAATGGTTTACTTTGGAAAACCATGTGGTTTATTAGATCAAATGGGCATTGCCCTAGGTGGAGTTAATTATATTGATTTTGCTGATGTAGAGAATCCGTTAATTAAGACATTATCTGCAAAAATCGATGGCTATTCAATTATTCTTGTTAATACTGGTGGAAGCCATAGTGATTTAACTGAACACTATGCTCAAATTAGAACTGATATGTTTGAAGTGGCTAAACTATTTAAAAAAGATTTCTTAAATGATGTTAGTCCAAAATATTTAATTAAAAATATTCCATTTGTTTATCATAAGTTAGGTGGAAGATATGCTTTAAGAGCAATGCATTTCATCGATGAAAATAAACGAGTGGAAAGAGGATTTAAAGCATTACACGATGGTGATATTAGAATATTCCTAGATTGTATTAATAGATCAGGAGAATCATCTTATAAGTTGTTACAAAACTGTTATTATGCTGGTGATGTATCTCAAGGTATTTCATTAGGAGTTAACTTAACAAGAAGATTCTTAAAAGATTCCGCAGTTAGAGTTCATGGTGGTGGATTTGCTGGAACAATTCTTGCATTTGTTCCAAACGAACAATGCCGTTCATTCTTTGATTTGATGCAAGCGGTTTATGGCGAAAATGCGGTTATGAAAGTTTCTATTAGAAATTATGGAACAATTCATGTTGAAACTATAGAATAGTCAATTATAAATATTAAAACAATAGATCACTTAAAAAGTATTATTTTGTGTATATGTAGATGTTATCTTACAAAATATTTAAAGTGATCTATTGTTTTTTTATTGAAATTAATTTTTACTTAAAATTTAATTGTAATATCCTTAACACCAATAGTAAAATGCAATTGATTAATGAATAAAAAGCAAAAAAAACACAAATTAACATATATTTATACAATTATATTAAATAGTAAATTACTTAAAAAACGCTATTCTGTGTATATTTGGATGGTGTTATATCGTTAAGCAATACACTTATATAATATTTTAAAGTGATTTATTGTTTTTTTTTACAAAAAATTAAAAAAATAATGGCGTTGTGTCATAATCATGCTATAATAGGAGTATCTTATATTGCTATTTGTAATTATAGGTAATTAAAGGAGGGTATTTTATGGATAGCGCAAAATTAAAAAGAGTTCAAAAAATTCTTAACATCGCAATTTTATGTTTTTTCTTAGCTCTTATTGCTGTTGTGGCAATTGTCGTTAAGGATGCGTTCTTTAAAGATATTGGCAAGATATTTAAATATATCTATAACTTCATCTTTACAAGACCTTGGGATGTTATGACTTATCTTGTTCTCATTTGTGGGGCTGGAGTTTCAGTACTTGCAGTTGTATGGATTGCTTATAATGTAATTCGTAAGAGAGGATTATATTCTTACATTGCACCAATTGTTTTATTTTCAATGGTTTTAATTGCACTTGTTGCTTACCATTATAGAACACGTTTCGTTGCATATGTTAAAAATCCAGAAATTGCAACATGGACTTATATCGCATTATTATTAGTTGTCGATATTTGTGTTATTTCAGTTGTTAACGCAATTGTTGCTCGTATAGCGGATGTTAAATACGATGCTATTTATCTTGCAAATGATGAAGCAACAGAATCCGTTAATGTCAATCATGTTGAAGTTGTTAAAGAAGAAACAGAAGAAAAAGATGATGAAATAAGAGAAGAAGTCATTGTAGAAGAAGAAAACGTTGTCGAAGAAACAGTTGAAGAAGTCAAAGTTGAAGCACCAAAAGAAAAGAAAAAATATGATACGCTAGATACTTCAATTTATGGCGAAATCATTCGTCGTACATTCATGGAAAAATATGAAGGTTTAGATGATAGTACTAAAGCTAAATATATGGAAATTCGTCGTGAACTTCTTTCTTACGCTGGTGTTCGTTCACGTATTTCTAAACACTGTGATTCCTATCGTTTCAAGAAAGAAATTAAAGTTAAAATTAATATTCAAGGTAAAACACTTAAAATCTTTTTTGCACTAGATCCAAAAGCATATAAAGGAACAACATATCCAATCATTGATGTCAGTGGTAAGAAAGTTTATGCGGAAGTTCCTACTTTATTAAAAGTTAAATCTGATTTATCAGTTAAACGTGCAAAACAATTAATTGCTGATTTAATGGATGAAAATGATATTGAACGTTTACCAGAAGCACCAACAGATAATGATTTAGTTATGAGACAAGATTTAGACATTATCCGTCGTAGTTTCGTTGAAAAAATGCTTAAAGCACCTGTTGAACTTCAAGAAAAATATGAAGAATTAAAATCTTACATCTTATCATATGGTGTTAAGGCTCGTGTTTCTGCAACATCTGATTCATTCCGTTATAAGAAGGAATTACTTATTAAGATGACAATTCAAGGTAAAACATTAAAAGTTTTCTTTGCTGTTGATCCACGCTTCTTTGATGGTACTACAATTCCAGTTATTGATGTTTCTAATAAGAAATCATATGTTGAAGTTCCATCACTTTTAAAAGTTAAATCTGGCTTATCCCTTAAACGCGCGAAAGCGATTGTTGATCAAGTAATGCAAACAAAGAATCTCACTCGTGGAGATATCGTTCAAGGTGAACACGTTAAAGATTTAAAGAAATTAAAAAAAGCGAAAGCTAAATAGTTTTAATTAAATAGTGTGACTCTAGTAAAAAAGGTCGCACTTTTTTTATCGTAAAATTTTAAATGGACAAAAAAAAGAAGCGATATTCGCCCCTTTAATTATTTGTCTTCTTTTGACAAGGCCTTTTGATGAGCATCGTATTTTTTTCTTTCAACGGTATCAAGAATTTTCTTTCGTATTCGATATGTTGAAGGAGTAATCTCAACGAGTTCATCAGAATTAATATAGTCTAAGCAAGCTTCAAGAGACATTCTTCGAGGAGATTTTAGTATTGCACCCTTATCACTACCTGCCGCTCGCATATTTGTTAGATTCTTTTCGTTTACAGGATTAACTGCTAAATCATTTGTATAATGATGTTCACCGACAATCATTCCTTCATAAACTTCGGTTCCTGGCTCGATAAACATTGTGCCACGTTCTTCGATATGTTGAAGTGCATATCCGGTAGCTAATCCATGCTCAGTTGAAACAAGAACACCTTGTTTTCTTTCGCCAATATTACCTTTTACTAACGGACGATATTCATAGAATGTGTGATTAATGATACCATATCCTTTAGTCATCGTTAAGAAATTAGTCATAAATCCAATTAAACTTCGTGAAGGAATAATATATTGTAGTCTAGATTGTCCATTTCCATTAGTCATATTAATTAATTCACCATTACGTTCACCAAGCGATTGCATTATCGCACCTAAATAATCATCTGGAACATCAATTTGAACTTCTTCATACGGTTCATATTGTATTCCATCGATTTCTTTAATTATAACTTCTGGCTTACTAACTTGTAGTTCAAATCCCTCTCGACGCATGTTTTCAATTAAAATAGATAAATGAAGTTCTCCACGTCCAGAAACTACCCAAGTCTCGGTGTTAGGAACTCTAACGAATCTTAATGAAACATCTTTTTGGACTTCACGATATAATCTTTCTTCAATTTTTCTTGCAGTTAATAATTTTCCTTCTTTTCCTGCAAGAGGGGATGTATTTGTACCAAAAGTCATTTGTAATGTAGGTTCATCAATATGTAATGGTTCAAGAGGCTCGACATTGTTACTATCACAGACAGTTTCACCGACATTGAGATCAGGTAAACCGGCAATTGCAATTATTTCACCAGCACTTGCTTCATTTATTTCTAATCTTTTGAGTCCTAAAAATCCATAAAGTTTTTGAATTCTAAATTGACGAGTGGTTCCATCTAGACGTGCGACAGTAACCATATCATTAATGTGAATTTTGCCTCTTTTTAAACAACCAATACCGATTCTTCCTACAAAATCATTATAGTCTAATAGGGCAGGTTGGAATTGTAGTGTTCCATTTTCATCGACATTAGGTGCAGGAATTTCATTGATAATTGTGTCAAAAACGATATCCATGCCTTCTTTTTGATCTTTGACATCAGGAGAAAAAGAAGATGTTCCTTTTAATGCAGATACATAAATTACTTTAAAATCAAGTAAATCTTCATCGGCCCCCAATTCTAAAAATAAATCTAATACTTCATCAACAACTTTTTGAGGATCACCATTTGGACGATCTATTTTATTAACAACTACGATAGGCTTAACTTTTGCTTCAAGAGCCTTTTTTAAGACAAATCTCGTTTGAGGCATAGTTCCTTCAAATGCATCAACAAGAAGAAGACAACCATCAACCATGTGCATAATTCTTTCAACTTCACCACCAAAGTCGGCGTGTCCTGGAGTATCAAGAATATTAATCTTTGTATCTTTATATTTAATCGCGGTTGTTTTAGCTAAAATTGTGATACCACGTTCTCTTTCAATATCATTACTATCCATCATTCTATCAACAGTTTCTTCGTTTTCTCTAAAAGTTCCTGATGATTTTAAAAGTTGGTCAACAAGAGTGGTTTTACCATGATCAACATGCGCAATAATTGCGATATTTCGAATATTCATAAAATCCTCCTTATAATAAAAGTTAAATAATTAGTTCTTTTTGCAACGTTTCTTATTTTAATAAGAAAAAAAATATAATGCAATATAAAAATCCTAAAATATTTAAATTGTTGTTTAAAAAATAAAGAAAATACCCAGAATTATATTGGTGATTATTGTGAAAAAAAGAATTGCTATATTTGTACTTGTTTTGTTTATTCATATTGTGTCAATAAATATTATTTTTTCCTTTACAAATTCTACCAAAAACATAATTAAGTATTTACTGCTTGATATATATTTTATTATTTTAATATCTGTATTTTTTGTAGCAAACGCAATTAATTATCAAAAAAACGAATTAATAGAAAAATACTTATGTAATTTATCTAAAAAAATGAACTCTTTAAATAATGTTTTAGAAGCTAAAGATGACAAATTAATAGTTGAAAATATTAATTCATTAATAATTTATATTCTATTGATAGAAATTAAATTATCTAAGATTAAATATCATTTTCGTAATAAGAATAAAGCCTTGTTAAATTTTGTCGATGATTTAAATGAGTTAATAGAGTATTTATATGATATTAAAAAAGAAATGATAGAATATCAAATGAATAATGAAGAAATACTTTTTCGACATTTAAATAACGCAGAAAATGATATTTTTTTATCAAATATAGTATTTATAGATGATTATTTAGATGTTTTAATCGCAGATTTATACCCATTTTTAACAAATAAAAAAAGAAATAAATATTTAGAATTTGCTAAAGAATTGCAAAAAGAAATCTTATAAATACTTGAAAATTAAACCCCATCTTATTATTCTAAAAAAGAGGGGATTGATGTTATGTTTGAAGCAGTTTTATTTGATATGGATGGATTAATGCTTGATACCGAACCCATTACAATTAAAGCAAAAGTAGAAGAAGGAAATAAAATAGGACTAGCAATTACAGAAGAAATGGTAAAAGAAACTATCGGTATGTCACAATTTTTTGTTGATAAATACTTTAAGTCAATATTTGGTGAAAAATATAATCATGAATATTTTAAGAAAAAAAGATTAGAATATTTGTTTAAATACATGGAAGAAAATGGTTTGCCTTTAAAAAGTGGGTTAATTGAATTATTAGATTTTTTAACATTTAATAATATTAAAATTGCTATTGTGACTTCATCTACAAAAGAAGTAATAAATCAATATAAAAAATATGGAAATGTTTTTGATTATTTTTCTTTAATTGTAACTGGAGATGAAGTTAAAGAAGGAAAACCAAGTCCAGATGTTTATTTATATGCTTCATCAAAAATAGACGTTGATCCTAGTAAATGCCTAGTATTGGAAGATTCTAAAAATGGAATAATTTCCGCTTCTAAAGCAAACATGACAGTTTGTATGATTCCAGATTTAATTATTCCCGATGAAGAAGTTTTATCATATAAACCTTTTATCTTTAAATCACTATACGATGTTATTCCATTTGTAAAAAAGAACAATTCAATAAAGTAAATATATGTAATATTGTTTGAAAACATTTTATTAGCTTTATTTTTTTGCTACAATTATAAAGTTGGATGTGATTGATATGTTTAAGGAATTAGAATTGTTATTTGAAGTAAAGAAAAATATTGAATTGGCATTAGGAAAAATGAGCGTAGTTATTGGTTCGACAATGTCGCAAATTATAGCAGAAACCAAATATAATGATATTGATTGTTTTGCAATGCTTAGTGTTTTAAAGGATTCTAGTAAGAAAATTGAAAGTAATATTTTTTGTGTGGATATGAATACAAAAGAAAAATTAAGAGTGGAAACATATCTAGATGTTTTGTATTGTTTAGAAGCTCATTCTAAAAGAAAATTTAAAGAAGCTGATGTATTAAAATGTAAAGAAATGATTCAAAAAAAGTCTAATTTAACTCCATATTTTAAAGATTTAGCGCTTCTATGTTTAGAAGTAGAAAATATTATGCATAACTTTGATTTAGCTAGTTATCGTCAATATAAAAAATATTTTTGTAATAGGATAGGGTAGAATTATGAGTATTAAAGTAGGTTTAATTAGTTTAGGATGCGCAAAAAATCAAGTTGATAGTGAACAAATATTGGGAATGTTAAATGATTCTGGATTTGCAATTGTTTCATCTCCTTCTTTAGCGGACGTTATTATTGTTAACACATGTGGATTTATTACTTCATCAAAAGAGGAATCGATTGATACTATTTTGGAAATGACAAAATATAAAAAGAAATTGGTGGTCGTAGGATGTTTAGTAGAAAGATATTTAGATGAGTTAAAGAAAGAAATACCAGAAGTGGATTTATTTATTCCAATTAGAGAGTATCATTTATTAAAAGAAAAAATAAATTCATTATTTGAAGATAAAAATGTTCTATATGAATTCTCTTACAAACATAGATTACCAGTAACACCGCCTTTTACAGCTTATTTACGAATATCTGAAGGTTGCAATAATTGTTGCACATATTGTGCAATTCCTTTAATAAGAGGTAAGTTTAAAAGTAGACCATTTGATGAAATAATTGAAGAAGCTATGATGCTAGCGTCTAGAGGTATAAAAGAAATTGTGGTAATATCGCAAGATACAACTAGATATGGAAGTGATTTTGTTCATCCAAAAACCATTACTGAATTATTAAAGGCTCTTTTAGAAATTAAAGAATTTGAATACATAAGATTGTTATATTTATATCCTGATGAAATTGATGATGATTTGTTGTATTTAATATCGACAGAACCTCGATTAACCCCATATTTTGATTTGCCAATTCAACATGCAAGTAGTAAAATATTGCACCGTATGAATAGACGAGGCGACAAAGAATTTTTAATTGATTTAATTAATAATAGAATTAGAAAAATTGTACCAACCGCTATTATAAGAACGACAATCATTGTGGGATTTCCAGGAGAAACAGATGAAGATTTTAATGAATTAATTGATTTTATTAAGTTCATTAAATTTGATCATTTAGGTGTTTTTACATATTCAAGAGAAGAAGGAACTAAGTCATATGATTTTAATAATCAAATTGATGAAAGTATTAAAGTAACTAGATATAAAGAATTAATGAGAGTTCAACGCGTTATTTCCTATAATAAAAATAAAATACATATAGGAAAAGAAATGGAAGGATTAGTCATAGGAAAGTATCGTGATGGAAGTTATTTATTACGAAGTTGGTGGAACGCTCCTGATGATATTGATGGTAATATCTATTTTAAAAGTGATATAAATCTTGAATTAGGTCAAAAAGTTAGAGTTAAAATTACATCTTGTTATGAATATGATTTAGAAGGAGAAATACTAAAATAATTAAGCTTTTTCGTGGAGTAATTTAATTATCAACATATATTAATATTGGGTGATAATAATGCTTGGTAGAAAAAAGAAAAAAATTGTTAAAACAGAGAAAAAAGTATTTTCATCCATTTCAAATAAATTGAATAATATTGATGAAGAAATTGCGTTAGAATATTTATCATGGTTAGATAAAAAAACCACTTACTTTCGTAGTTCAATGGAAAAATCCGGGTATGGAGCACAGCCGGATAATTTAAAACGTGGCGATATTGTATGGGTTGAGTTTGGTATTAATGTAGGAACTGAGCTTAGTGATTTTAAAACTAAAGGACATTATGCTTTAGTATGGGCTATCGATTTAGGAAATGTTATTGTTATACCTCTATCTTCAAGAAATTCCCCTGGTAGTGAAATGACATTTGATATTGGAGTAATACCTGAGTTAAATGATAATAATGAGATGGAAACGCATAGTTATTTAAAATTAGATGCAATTAGATCTATTTCTAAACGAAGATTATCTCGAATGGCGGGGTTTGAACATGGAAAAATCACTTTATCAGAAGAATTAATTAAAATGGTCTCTCAAGCAATTGAATTATCCTTTTTAAATAATAATGAATGACTTGTTATACTAAAATCATATCAGAACTTATCTTTTTTTATACAAGTGATGCTTTTTTTCTAAATATAATTGTTATCAATAAAAAAATATCTTGACTTAGCCTTATTTTTATATTAATATTTTTTTGCTTGCCTCCTTAGTTAAGTGGTATAACGGATCCATGGTAAGGATCTATTGCTAGTTCGATTCTGGCAGGAGGCACCATTTTAGTTTGCAAAGTCCGATTATATCGGGCTTTTATTCTATATGTAAATGTCGAAAAAAGTTTTACTAAAAAAATATTTTTAACGCATGTTTTTAGCCTAAAAAAATTAACTCAATTTTGATATTAAATAAAAGCAAAATGGTTGTGTGTTAATTATCGTTCTTTTTTTCTTTAGAAAAAAACAAACACATGAAAGCACTTTCATTTTTACTCACTTTTTTTTAGTTGACTTAGGCACCTTATTAGAGTAATATATTCATATCATATTTATGATATTAATTATATTTAAATGAAAAAGGAGGAAAAGTTTATGAAAAAAACTTATTTATTTGGACTCGCTTTATTATCTTCTGTTATGTTAATCACTTCATGTGGTGGCGGAGAAAGTGAAGTTGATTATCAATATAACACCTATTTAAGCGGTAGTCCTACACACTGGAATGTCCACACATGGCAAGAAAGTACTGAATCAATAATCTTCAGCTATACTGAGACAGGATTATACGACTTTGTGTTGGATAGAGATGAAAACAATAAACCAATCGGTTATAAAATCATTCCTGAAATGGCGGCGGCAGATCCTGTTGATACTCAATTAGACGAGGATCCTACAAATGATTTGACCGATGATGAAATTCTTAATTATTCAATGAACTCCGCAACAGGCGATACTGGCGTTAAATGGATTATCGATTTAAATCCAAATGCAAAATGGGAAAATGGAGAACCTATTAATGCTGATACATACATTGAATCGATGAAAGATCTTCTCGATCCAAAAATGCAAAACTATCGTGCTTCATCTTACTATTTAGACACTTTAAAAATTGCAAACGCTGAAGCTTACTATAAATCAGGACGTACGACATTTGAACAATATTCAAAATATTTTGAAGAACCTGGATATGCAACTGCGGATTATTTTTATAGTTTTGATGCTTATAATGCGTATATTTCGACATTATCCACTGAGTACAATACACTTATTGAATGGTTTAATGAAGTTGCACTTACCACACTTGATAAACAAGCAAATGAAGGCAATGAGTCATTAATCAAAATTTTCTCAAATTACATGACATTCAATCGTATTAAGAAAAAAGATGGTGATGATAAAGAATATCTAGGTATTGATTCCATAACCTTAACCGATAAGCAAAAAGGCTACCATAAACTTTCTGCAGGTGATAGAGAAATGATTGAAACCCTAGCAATGTTATTATCAGGTTCAACATTACAAGCTGAAATTGATTCAATGATCGATGTTATTACCTATCTCCGTTATACATGGCCAGAAATTGAATGGAGCACTGTTGGCTTGGTTAAATCGGGTGAGTATCAATTAACACTTTATTTAGCAGTTGAAATCGAAGAATTCTATTTAAAATATAACCTTGCTGGTAACTGGATTGTTTATCAACCATATTATGATGGTGGTAAAACAACACAAGGTGATTTAACAATTACAAATTATGCTACAAAGAAAGAAAATTATATGTCTTATGGACCATATAAATTAACTAGATTCCAATCAGGAAAATCTGTCATTCTTGATAGAAATGAAAACTGGTATGGATATACTGATGGAAAACATGCTGGACAATATCAAACAACTCGCGTTAAGATGGAAGTTATCAAAGAACATTCCGTTGCTTTACAAAAATTTTTAAATGGTGATTTAGATGATATTGCCTTAACATCAGATGATATTAAAACATACGCTAATTCTCAAAGAATTTATAAAACACAAACTACTTACTCACAAAAATTATCATTTAACACCGATTGGAACGCTTTATCAGGTCGTCAAACAGCTGGTGTTAATAAAACAATTTTAACAAACTATAACTTTAGAAAAGCGTTCTCTTACGCAATGGATCGTAAAAAATTTGCAGCTGACTATACTTCAGGTCACTTACCATCAACGGTTTTGTTGAACAGTCAATACATTTCCGATTATGCAAATAACGAAGTTTATCGTGAGACCGAACAAGGAAGACGCGTTTCTACTGATTTATATGGCAATATTGAAAATGGTTTCTCTGTGGAAATAGCAAAAGAATTATTCCAAAAGGCTTATGATGAAGAAATTGCTAATACCGTTGAAGGAAGTTTAAGTCCTAACGATAAGATTAATATTCAAATTTTACTTTATAACAACGAATCTGAAACTTCTAAGGCTCAAGTTAATTTTATTCGTACTTGTTTAGCAAACGCTACTAAAGGAACCTCTTTAGAAGGTAAAATTGAAATTACAACTCGTAAAGATGAAGACTATTACAATACCGCTTATGAGGGCAAATTTGATTGTATATGGTCAATTTGGGGCGGTATGACAATGGATCCGTATGGATTTATGCAAGTTTATACTAAAGAAGGAACATTGTGTGAGTATGGATTCCATCCATCAAATGAACCATTAACAATAGATGGTCAATATTTAAAAGAAGAAAATAACAATGAATCTTTAACATTAACTTATGATGAATGGCGTGTCGCTATTGCTTCTGGTGGTAGATTTGCTAAAGGAAGCCATGAAGTTCGTTTAAATATTTTATCTGAACTTGAAAAAGCGATTATTAATCGTTATGAAACAATTTGCTTTACATCAAGAGCAGAAGCTGAACTTGTTTCATATAAAGTTAAATTAGGTTCTGAAGAAGATTTACCACTTGTTGGTCGTGGTGGAATTCGTGAGACAACTTACAATTATACCGCTTCTGAATGGGCGAAAATTAAGAAAACCTTAAATTATACAATCTAAGTTTGGCTTTGATTTACTTACATATTAAGGGTGAATTCTATGTAAAAACACCCTTAGTATGTATTATTTTATATGCGCGCGCGTATACGCGTACGTATATAAGATAATAATTAAAAAAATAAAGGGTACTTAAGAAAAGTTAGGAGTGATTATCTTATGCTAAAATACACTTTAAAAAGAATAGGATTAATGATTTTGACCTTTTTTATCATTATGACAATGTGCTTCATTCTCGTTAGATTGCTTCCTGTTAGTGCAGCGCGTGGACTAGGTGTTGACCCTGATCAACTTGAATTAGAACGAGAAGCACTAGGATTAAATAAACCTATATTAATTCAATACTGGGATTTCTTAAAAGGACTATTTACAGAGTTTGACTGGGGTTCATCTACTGAAATGTTTCCAGGTTTATCAGTTGTAGACGAAGTTTTAGGAAAATTACCAGCTACAATCGCGGTTAACATTTATACAATGCTCTTTAGTGTTCCTTTAGGAATTGTGTTTGGAGTTTATTCCGCATTAAAGAAAAATAAATGGCAAGATCATTTAATTGGTATTTTGGTTATGGTATTTGTTTCCGTGCCAAGTTATGTATATGCGTTCATTGTTCAATACTTATTTGGTTTTAAATGGGGAATTTTTGATCCGACAGTTATGGATGGAACTAATTATTTTTCTTGGTCAATGTTTGTATCTATGGCCCTTCCTATCATGTCTTTAGCTTTTGGTACAATTGCTGGATTTACCCGTTATATTCGTGATGAATTGTCTGAAGTTTTAACAAGTGAATTTATGTTACTTGCCCGTACAAAAGGTTTAACAAGAAAACAAGCAACAATTAAACATGCATTTAGAAACGCACTTGTTCCTATTTTACCAATGTTTATTGGTGAATTTATTGGAATTTTAGGTGGTTCAATGGTTATTGAGAGAGTTTTCTCGATAGATGGTATTGCAGATGTTTATTTGCAATCAATACAAATTGGTAGTGTAGATTACAATGTATTCCTATTTATTTCGATGTTCTATGTCGCAATTGGATTAGTCGCGGGAATTGTTGTTGATATAAGTTATGGATTTGTTGATCCACGAATTAGAATTGGAGGTAGAAAATAATGGAAAGTTCACAATTTAAAAATTTACCTCAAGAAAAATTTGAATTAGTTCAACGGGATGAATCGATCTTTGATACTAAATTTGAAACAAAACCAGTTGGATATTTAAAAGATGCATTATTAAGATTTAGAAAGAATAAAGCCTCTGTTGTCGCTTTCTTTGTCTTAATGTTCTTAGTTTTATTTGCTATCGTGGTTCCTGAAGTATCAAATTATGATTTAACGACAAATGATCCGGTCTATAAGCAAGTTCTTCCTCGCACAGGAATTACCGATGGAACTGGATTCTGGGATGGAACAAAAATAATTGATAATATGACTGATATAGATTATGAACATAATTTACAAATTCCTGGTTATATTGTTAAACATTATAGTACATATGAGAAAATTGAAAATGGTACAGTTAGAACAACTTACCATAAAGTTAGAGTTGATACCTATGCGATTGGATATCATTATGTTAACTGTCCTAATTTAAGCGAATTTAATGAAATACGTGAATATGAAGCTAAAACAGGAAAACAAGTTTTATATCCTATTCTTGATGTTCCTTCATATTATACAGATACACAAGCCGATGACCCTAACTGGTATTATGCAACAAATCAAGAGACTGATCCTAGTGATTCAAGACCACTACTTGATAGTAATGGACAGATTATTACTATTTATAAAGTTGACGATAATAATGAATTAGTTTATTACCGAGATACTGGTGGCGGATTTGAAATTAGAGTTGATTATCACAATTACTTTGTAATGGTCAATGGTTATGAACCAATCTTTGTTTTTGGCGCAAATGCATCGGGTGAAGATATTATGACTAGATTAGCTATTGGTGCTAGATTCTCACTATTATTAGGTGTTTGCGTTTCCTTAATTAATATTATTATTGGTATTTGTTATGGTGCGATTGAAGGTTATTATGGTGGTACAGTTGACTTAATCTTAGAAAGAATATCTGACATTTTATCACAAGTACCATTTATGATTGTAGCGGTATTATTCAATTTATACTTGTCTGAAAAAGTTGGTATTTTGCCGACATTAGCGTTTGCCTTTGTTCTTACAGGATGGATCGGAGTTGCTTCTAGAGTGCGTATGCAATTCTATCGTTATAAAGGACAAGAATATGTTCTTGCTGCAAGAACATTAGGAGCAAAAGATGGTCGATTGATATTTAGACATATTTTACCTAACGCTATTGGAACTATTATTACTTCATGTGTATTGATGATTCCAAGTGTTATTTTCTCAGAATCATCATTAAGTTATTTAGGTGTTATCGATCTTCAAACAGGTACATCATTTACATCTGTAGGTACAATTTTACAAGAAGGTCAAGGTCACTTACAAAATTATCCACATATCTTGTTGTTCCCAGCTTTATTTATTGCTTTATTAATGATAAGCTTTAACATTTTTGGTAGAGGTTTACGTGATGCCTTTAACCCATCATTGAGAGGAGTTGAAGAATAATGTCAGAAATTAAAAATAATTCAATTGATAAGAATTCTTCCGATCGTATTTTAGAAGTTAAAGATTTACGTATATCATTTAGAACTAATAATGGTACCGTAAAAGCGGTTCGTGGTATAAATTTTTCTTTGTATCGCGGTCGTACATTAGGTATTGTTGGCGAATCTGGCTCAGGTAAATCAGTTACTTCAAGAGCAATTTTAGGAATTCTTGCTGGTAATAAGATTATTGATGGTGGACAAATTCTTTATGATGGAAGAGATTTATTAAAATTAAGCGAAGAATCATTTACCAAAATTAGAGGTTCGAAAATCGCAATGATTTTCCAAGATCCAATGTCTTCTTTAAACCCTCTTATGAAAGTTGGTAAACAACTTACAGAAGCGATGGTTTTAAAAAGAAAAGCCTCTAAAAGAGAAGCTAAAAAACAAATTAACTATATTAATAAGTTATTATTAAATTATGCTAAGAAATCAAATTATCTTGATACTAAGACAATAAATCATTTACTTGATAGATGGATAGAGAGTTCATATTCTCTTATAGATCATATTAATCCAAATGATTATGCGATTGTTTCGCGGTTATATACAATTTGCTTTAATAAAGATTATTCAAGAGAAATACCACTTAGCAGCGCTGATATTAAATTGTTACGTGAATGTGTTCTTGAGGAAGAAAGTAATGTTTTAGCTTTATTAGAACAAAATCCAAAAAATAAAAAGTATCAAAAACAAATGAAACAATTAACTAATGATCGAATAAAATTAGTCCATGCAATTGTTAAAAATGTTGTTGATCCAAATTGGAATTTAACTAAAGAAGAAAAAGATTCAATTATTCAACTTTTAAAAATTGCTTCAAAAGAAGAATATGAAATTGCTCATGAATATAAAGTTAAATCCTTAGATTTTGTAAAGCAATTATTAAATGACAAATTTAGTAATTATGATACATATAGTCCAAATGAAATTAAAAAAGCCTTAAAAGAATTATCATCTTTAATTGTTAAGGCACAATATTCATTAGGTGAAGAAAAAGATGATATTGCTTTAACCTTTGTTCCAACGATTAAAGGTTATATTTCTGAGTACTATGCTTCATTAAAATTGATAAAAAAACAAGCTAAATTTGAAGAGAAGAAGGCTAAATTAATTAGTAAAAATAAATATACAAAAGAACTTGAAATTAAAGAAAGAGCCTTTAGTAGAGAAGTATTAATTGAGCCAAAGAACATTTATGAAAAAACAGTTGATGCTGTGAAATCATTTATTGAGCATATGGAACATATTATTGAAAAAGATGCTTATAATGATGATATTTACGCAGAATCGTTGTTTAATTATGTTAATAAACTATATGTTGAAAAAGAACATGTTCTTAGCAAACGTGAAATAAAGGATCGAGCAATTGAACTTATGAAGGAAGTTGGTATTCCAGAAGCGGAAAAACGTTTTGATCAATATCCATTCCAATTTTCTGGAGGTATGAGACAAAGAATTGTTATTGCTATCGCTTTAAGCGCTAATCCGGATATCTTGATTTGTGATGAACCTACAACTGCGCTTGATGTTACAATTCAATCACAAATTCTTGAGCTTATTAATCGCTTAAAAGAAGAAAAGGGATTATCAATTATCTTTATTACTCACGATTTAGGTGTTATTGCTAACATGGCAGATGATATTGCAGTAATGTATGCCGGTAAGATTGTTGAATATGGTAGTGTACAAGATATTTTCTATGATCCTCGTCATCCATATACTTGGGCATTATTATCTTCAATGCCTGACTTAAATACAAAAGAAAAATTAGAGGCAATTCCAGGAACACCTCCAAATATGATTTTGCCTCCAAAAGGAGATGCCTTTGCTGCTCGTAATAAATATGCGATGAAAATTGATTTTGAAGAGGAACCACCTTTATTTAAAATTAGTGATACACATTTTGCAGCAACTTGGCTTTTACATCCAAATGCACCTGAAGTTGTGCCACCACGTATCGTTACTGAACGTATTAGAATCGCAAAAGAAAGAAGTAAGGGGGAATAATGCATGTTTGGAAAAATTAAATTATGGATTAGACAAAATTCTGTTTTATACTTTATTCTTTCAACCGCAATAGAAGTTGCACTTATTGATATCGCTGCTTTTGTAATTGTAAACTATTTTAGATCTATTTGGAGATTAATAGGATTTGGAATTGGCTTAACTATTATTTTAGTGGGTTTACAATTTATTATTTATTTTGCTTCAATAAATAAAAATAGATGTATGGAGGAATAATGTATGGTTAATAGAATTAAATCATGGATTAAAAAACATTCTGACTTATACTTTATTCTTTCAACTTTAGTTGAAGTTGCGCTTATTGATATTGTTGTATTTGTAATTGTAAACTATTTTAGATCCATTTGGAGATTAATAGGGTTTGGCATTGGATTGACATTGATTTTCGTTGCCATACAATTTGCTATATACTGTGTTTCTTTAGGAAAAAGAATCTTAAAGGAGGAAATATAGTATGTTTAGTAATTTAAAATCATGGATAAAAAATAATTCAGGTCGATATTTTCTTATTTCAACAATTATTGAAGTTTTATTTATTGATATTGCTGTATTTGTAATTGTAAATTATTTTAGATCCATTTGGAGATTGGTGGGCATCGGTTTAGGCTTAACAGTTGTTCTAGTAGCTTTACAATTTATTCTTTATTTTATTTCTTTAAAAGAAATTGATATCGACGATATTCCTGTTGATGCCTTAGAAAAGATAAATGTTGATGTTCCTCCAATGATGGTTGATACTATCGATGGACCTAGAGAAGCAATTTTAAGAGTTAAACATTTAAAACAATATTTTAAATTTGCTTCAGGTGAATACAAATATAATAAAGCAGTACATGATATAAGCTTTGATGTATATCGTGGTGAAGTATTTGGTTTAGTTGGTGAATCAGGATGTGGAAAAACTACAACCGGTCGTTCAATTATTAAATTATACAATATTACTTCTGGAGATATTTACTTTAAAGGCGTTCGTGTTTCGGCCGGTGTTAGATGGAATCAAAAAGAAATTAAGTTTTCACGTATTAGAGCAAATGAAAAAATTAAAGCTTTAGAAAGTGAAATGTTTGCTGCAATTAACGCCCAAAAAGTTGAAATGTCAAATTCTTTAGAACCATTTAAAGATGCTTCAAAAGAAGAGTATGAAGAAGCGTATAAAAAAGCATTAGCTAATTATGAAGAAAAAGTTAAAGCAATTAAGACTGAATATGGAGTAAAGATTGATCAAATTAAAGTTGATTTAAATCAATTAATTGCAGAGCAAACTGCTAAAATTAGTTCTGCAAAATATGATAGAAAGAATTGCGATAGAATTTATGCTGCAAAACATGTGGCGGCAGTAAAAGAAATTTATGAAGCTAAAATTGGTGAATATATTAAAGAACATGGTTCACCAAAATCAATGACTAAAGAGGCTTATGCTGGATATCGCGTGCTTAAAGCTTCATATAAAAAAGCTTTAAAACTCGCGAAAAGTGAAAGAATAATGACAAAAATGCAAATGATTTTCCAAGACCCAATCGCGTCGTTAGATCCTCGTATGACAGTTAAGGAAATTATTGCAGAAGGCTATTATATTCGTGGAATTAAAGATAAAAAGTTTATTGATGAAAAGGTTAATGAAGTTTTAAAAATGGTTGGTTTAGTACCAGAACACGCAACAAGATATCCTCATGAATTCAGTGGAGGACAACGTCAAAGAATTGGCATTGCTCGTGCCCTAATTATGAATCCAGAGTTTATTATTGCTGATGAACCAATTTCTGCTTTGGATGTTTCAATTCAAGCACAAGTTATTAATTTATTAAATAATCTACGTCACGAATTAGGATTAACAATCTTGTTTATCGCTCATGATTTATCAGTTGTTAAATATTTCTGTGACCGTATTGCAGTTATGTATTATGGACGTATTATGGAATTAGCAACTTCTGATGAGTTATTTGCGCATCCATTACATCCATACACTAAATCACTACTCTCGGCTATTCCACATCCAGACCCAGATTATGAAAAGAATCGTCAACGTATTGCTTATGATCCTCGAACTGCGCATGATTATTCTAAACAAGGTCCAACATTAAGAGAAATCACTCCAGGACACTTTATTTATTGTAATGAAGCTGAGTTTGAAAAGTATAAAGAAGAACTAGGATTAAATAAGTAGTTTATGAAAAAAAGACTATTTCAATATTTATTAGGTTATGGTGTTTCAATTTGCGTTGCCATTTTTGTTATAGTATTCTATATAAACGAACATAAGTTTTCGTTTTCTGAGTATTATCCTAAAATAATATCTGATGCTGCGTTTGTAAATGCTTCAATGTTTATTGGAATGTGGTTATTAACACTCGTTAGTCAACAAGGTACCTTTGATATATTTGCTTATTCTTTTAAAAAACTTAGAGCAAGTTTGTTTAGAAAAAATGAAAAGTATCAAGATGTTCCTAAAACATTTTATGATTATAGAGTGTTAAAACAAGAAGAAGAAAGACAAAATATCAATTATCTTGGAGTAGTTGGAGGTAGTTGGTTAGTAGTTTCAATATTGTTTATGATTATTGATTGCTTATAAAATATTTGATGAAAAAGGACTCGTTTTGTGAGTCTTTTTTTTCACATAAAAATAAATATTTTTATGAAAAAATAACGATTGCATTTATAAAAAAGAATGCTTTATAATAGGGCATATGAAAAAATATATTTATTCTTGCAATTCTGTTGCCGCTTTTAAGAAAAAAATAAAAGCATTCTTTATCGATTATATTATTTTGGTACTATTAGGTATTCTTACAACATTTATATCAATTTTTTTGTGTGCAAATTCAAACAATTACCAAAAGCATGATGAAATAATAAATGTTCAAATTGAAAAAATGCTTGAAATAACTAAAAAAGCTAATTTAAGCGATACTGATGATGAAGGTAAAATAATATCGTTAAATGACATGTATAAAAAATATGCGATAGGTCATATACTATTGTCATATGAAGAGAATGTTGAAGAATTTAATAATAATGGTATATACGATATTGCTCAAAATGAAGCTATTAAAGGAAAATATAAATCAATTAATTATCACAGTGATTATTTATCATATTTATATTATATCTATTTACCATCATTAGATGAAAATCCTTTAGATTATGATCAGTTAACAAGTGCGGAATATTATAAAAAAGTATTAAAAGATGTAAATAAAGATGTTTCAATGTTTAACATGAATAATAGTTATCCTTCTTTAAAGGCTTCTTTTGCTATTGATTTATATAGCTATATAGTTTTAGAAAATCAAATGGATAATCCACTAGGATTATCCGCAAATACAAAGTTTTCTAATTTATTTACTAAGACATTTGAATATAATAGCGGTATTGTTCAATCACTTAGTTTTTATCAAACTGAATATCAAATATATCAAAAATCATATAGTTATTTATCTAAATTAATGAATTATATTTATTTATGCAATTATTCTTTTGGAACATTGCTTTTGTTTTTAGTAGTTCCAATTATCAATAGAGATTATTATTCATTAGGAAATAGAATTTGTGGAATTATTATTTGTACAACAAATGAAAAAAAGTTAAATATAACTAAACTTTTGTTAAAATTATTATTTGATTTTATTCTAAATTTATCTTCAATATTTATTGTTTCTTTCGTTGTTGGAGGGACAAGCGCAATAACTCAATCTTTATTTATAATTGGTGCTTTTAATATAACTTTAATGACAATTATTACGCTATCACTAGTATTTTTAATTATTAATTTTGTTACTTCTCATATACGAAATGATAATAGGACACTTGTAGAAATAATAATTAAGACAACATGTTTAGATACCGATTTATTAAAAATCGATTATAATTAATCCCAATAAAAAACCATAATTATATCTTGATTATAATCTCCAAATGATTTTCCAAATAATGAAACACCACCACAATATTTAGTGTCTTTTTTAACTCCAAGTTTTATAGGAATAAAAGGCTTTTCTTTAATATTTAAATCAAATATAGTAACATCACTAATTTTTTTATCATTAACAAACGTTCCTTCGGAATTTATTTTCCAGTTTGTTAAGACGCCAAATTGAGTTAATGCATCTGGCCACCATTTTGGATTATTTTTTCCTCGTCTTCCTCCATAATCACCTAAGCTTGTCCAAGTTCCAACTTCTTTATCGCAAACGAAAAGACTAATATCACTTTTCCAGTCATTACGATAAAAAGGCGCTTCAGAACAAATTTCAAAAGATATTTCTATGGAAGATAATTTTGATGGAATAGAGCTATTAATAACTCGATATTCTAAAAAACCTTCAGCAAACCAAATATAGCCTGCTTTATATCTTTCTTCATTAAAAAATACATTAGTATCATTATCAGCGCCTAATGTATGTTCTTTTGTTGCAATTCCACAACCAATACCATAAGGTATTTCATAATTACAATAATTACCTATAGGTATATTAATGATAAGTTTTTTTTCAACCTTAGCATTATCATGGAAAATATTAAGATTAATCCTATCGCAATTACGATCACACAACTTTGATTTACCTAGCTTTGTATAGGTTTCTTTAATATTAATTAAATTACATGATGCAAGGATATTGCAGTTTAATAAAGTTGATGATAGAGGATAGTTTAAATAATCAGCAATTTCTTTTACTGTCATTGAACTTGTATTTAGAAGCTTTAATATTTCTAGTCTTTGTGGTGAAGATAAAGCATGAGCTATTTCTAGTAATTCTTGGTTATTTTCACCTAAAGTTAAATCGATGGATTTTAACATATTTATAAATCTCCTTTTTTATAGTATTACATAAATCTTGTAGTAGTTCAACTCGTTTAAAACAAAATAATAGAGTTCAATAGATTTTTTAAATGTTTTAAAGCATACTAAAAATACGAAATATGGAGTATCAAAATATGAGAGAAGAATATCCAAGACCAAGTTTTAAGCGACAAAATTACCAATCTTTAAATGGAGAGTGGAATTTTGATTTTGATGACGCAAATGAATATTTGGTTAATAATAAGCCTTTATACAATGAATTAACAAAAAAAATCATTGTTCCTTTTACTTATCAAACAAAATTAAGTGGAATCAATGATCAATCATTACATGAAATAATGTGGTATGAGAAGATTTTTGATTTAGATGAATCTCTGATTGGTAAAAGCATATTATTAAATTTTAATGCTGTTGATAATATAGCTATGTTTTTTTTAAATGATGTTTTAATAGGATGCCATAATGATGGTTATACATCATTTAGTTTTGATGTGACTAAATATATAAAAGAAAAAAATAATAAACTTGTAGTTCGTGTTTTTGATGAATTTAATCCTATAAACCCACGCGGCAAGCAATATTGGAAAGAGGAGCCATCACGTTGTTGGTATAATTCTAGCAGTGGAATTTGGCAAAGTGTTTGGCTTGAGTCTTTTGAAGAAAATTATATTAAACAAGCTTTTATTACACCAAACATTGATGATAACAGTGTTAATTTTAATTTGGAATGCGCTTACGATATTTCATGTGATTTATTAATAGAAATATCTTATAAAAATAAAGTCGTTAAAAAAATATGTTCGAGTATAGAAAATAAGGAAACTAATATCACAATACATTTAGAACCATATGATATGATAGACGAACTTCATTATTGGACTGTTGAAAATCCTTCATTATATGATGTCAAATTATCATTGATAAGTAATAATACAATATTTGATGATGTTGAAACTTATTTTGGATTTAGAAAGATTCACATTGATGAATATGGTAACATTTGTTTAAATAATAAAAGAATATATCAAAGATTAATATTAGATCAAGGTTATTTTGATGGAGGAGATTTAACGCCTCAAACTATCGAAGATCTAAAAAAGGATATTTTGCTTGCTAAAGAAATGGGATTTAATGGGGCAAGAAAGCATCAAAAAATTGAAGATCCATATTATTATTATTTCGCGGATAAATTAGGATTTTTGGTTTGGGCAGAAATGCCAAGTTCATATAATTTTAATCATAAAGAAGTTGAATTAACATTATCGTTAATGCAACGAATTGTAAAACAATTATATAATCATCCTTCAATTATAACTTGGGTTTCCTTTAATGAAAGTTGGGGAGTTAGAAAAGCTCTAAATGATTTTAAACAACAATCTTTAATTAGAGGAATGTATCATATTATTAAGTCAATTGATAACACTAGATTAGTAGATAGTAATGATGGCTGGGAACAAGTTGAAGAAACAGATTTTATTGCTATTCATGATTATTCTTCAACAGGAGATGACTTTGTTGAAAAATTTCAAAGAAATAATATTGATGCAGTTCAACCGATGGGAAGAAGAGCAATGGCAATTAATAACAAATCAATAAATAAACCGATTATTTTAACAGAATATGGTGGATTAAGTTATGAAGCTGAGGTACAAGATAATTTTTATGGATATTATGTTTCCGATAGCAAGGAAAAATTGATTAGCGATTTATTTAGAATACAAGAAAATGTTAGAAAAAGTGGATTAAATGGGTTCTGTTATACACAACTTACAGATGTTAAACAAGAAACTAATGGGTTATTAGATGCATTTCACAATCCAAAGTACGATTTAGAAACTATTAGAAAGATAATATTAGGTGAGTATGAAAGTAAGGATTTTTTCAATTGAGGAATTCTCATTATATGATGGCCCTGGAATTAGAACAACAATTTTCTTAAAGGGCTGTCCGTTGGATTGTAATTGGTGCCATTCTCCTGAAGGAAAAGAATTTAAAAACATTAGTTTAAGAAGCCCAAATGGATGTATTCATTGCAATCGCTGTGTCGATATATGTCCATCTAAAAGAGAAAAATGTGATGCGTGTGGAAAATGTATAGATGTTTGTCCGCAAAATCTAATTCGTTTAGCGGCAAATGATTACGAGATAGATGATGTTATAAGAATTGTCTCAAAAAATATTGATATTTTGAATATGAATAAAGGAGGTATTACTTTTTCTGGAGGCGAACCACTTTTTCAAATAAAAGCATTAAAAGAACTTATTTATAAATTAAAGGGAAAGACACACCTAGCTTTACAAACTTCAGGATATGGAAATTCTAATGATTTTAAAGAAGTTATTGAAAATATTGATTTAGTTTTATTTGATATGAAAATAGTTGATAAAGATAAGGCTTTGATTTATGAAGGTATAGATAATACGGTTATTCTTGACAATTTTGAAATCTTAAAAAATAGTAATACGCCATTTATTATAAGAATTCCTTTAATACCAGGTGTTACTGATACAGAACAAAATATAAATCAAATAATCGATATTATCAAAGGAAGTCAAAATATGATAGGTGTAGAGGTATTGCCTTATAACAAGTATGCGGGCAGTAAATATAAATTAGCAAACAAAGAATATACACCATTATTTGATGAAAATGTTCCACCACAAACTCATTTTGAATTATTTAAAAGAGCAAATATAAAAGTAAGGAGCTTATAAATATGAATAGTAATGTAAGAGTAGTTTATGAAAGATTGCTACAAAGAGAACATCATAAATATAGAACGGATAAGATTGTAGATATCAGTGATTTAATTGATAATAAAGAATTACCATTGCCATTAAGAATAAGCCGTAGATTATTAAGAATGGTAGAAAATGAAACACCAATTGTTTTTTTAGAAGATAGAATTGGATTTATGCGAACAATTAAAAAAGTTCCCGATCCGTTATCACCATCGGAATTTAAAAAACTTAGTAAAGATTATCTTTTATTCGATGGAGGTATTGTTGGAAATATATCTAGTGATTATGAATACACATTAAATAATGGTTTTGATTTTAGATTAAAAGAAGTAGAAGAACAATTATTGTTATGTAAAAGTCAAAGTGAAAAAGATGAATTATTAGCAATGAAGGAATCAATTCTAGCAATGTACCAATTGGTGGACAAATACCAAAAAAAAGCTGAAGAAATTGGCAATGCAGAATTAAGCAATATCCTATTAAAAGTTCCTTATAAGGCTCCAAGTAGTTATCATGAAGCATTAGTGTTTTTTAGAATAATGAATTATATGTTGTGGTTGAATGCTAATAAACATAATACAATTGGACGATTTGATCAATATATGTATCCATTTTATGAGCGGGATATAAAAGAAGGAAAAATAACTTATGAAGAAGCAAAAAATCTTACAGAAGAGCTATTTATTTCCTTAAATATGGATGCTGATTTATATCCAGGAGTTCAACAAGGAGACAATGGTCAATCATTAGTTTTAGGTGGCATAAAAAAAGATGGAACAAGCGCTTTTAATGAATTAACTAAATTATGTTTGGAAGCATCATTGGAAGTGAAACTAATTGATCCTAAGATTAATCTAAGAGTTAATAAAGATACTGAAGATAAATGGTATCAATTAGGAACAGAATTAACAAAACAAGGATTGGGATTTCCTCAATATTCAAATGATGATGTAGTAATTCCAGCACTAGTTAAAATGGGTTATGACCTAGAAGATGCTCGAGATTATGTGCTTGCAGCATGTTGGGAATTTATTATACCTAAAGTTGCTATGGATATTCCAAATATAGATGGACTTAATTTTCCATTAATCGTTGATAATGCCTTAAGAAATAGTGATTTTAAAAATATTAAAAGTTTTGATGATTTCCTTAGAAATATAAATTTAGAAATCGAAAAAGAAGTTCATAGACTTGTTGAATATACTAAAAATGTTTTCATAATTCCATCACCATACCAAAGTTTATTAATGAAAGGTTGTTTAGAAAAGCATAAAGATATTTCTAGTGGTGCAAAATATAATAATTTTGGATTTCATGGCGTTGGAATTAGTACTGCAAGCGATTCTTTAGCGGCGATTAAACTACATTTATTTGATAATAAAGATATTGAATATGAAGATTTAATTAAAGCGTTAGATAATAACTTTGTCGGATATGAGCATATTCAAAAAGAATTATTATCATCACCAAAAATGGGAGATAATGATGATTATGTAGATAATATTGCTTGTTATTTATTAGATAAATTTTCATTAGAATGCTCAAAATATCGTAATAATAGAAATGGTATATATCGTGCTGGAACTGGAACCGCTATGTATTATATTTGGTTTAGTGAAAATATGAAAGCAACTGCAGATGGTAGAAAACAAGGTGAACCATTTAGTGCAAATTATTCTCCATCTTTAAACCATAATATAAAAGGGGTATTAAGTGTTATTCAATCATTTTCTAAGCCAAATTTAATGAGTGTGTGTAATGGAGGACCATTAACATTAGAATTCCATGATACCTTGTTTAGAAATGAGGATGGAATAAATAAAGTGGCAAGTTTAATAAAAACATATATCTATTTAGGAGGTCATCAACTTCAATTAAACGCCATTAATAGAGATGTTTTATTAGATGCACAGAAGAATCCTGAAAACCATAAAAATCTAATTGTTAGAGTTTGGGGATGGAGCGGATACTTTAACGAATTAGATTTGGTATATCAAAATCATATTATTAAAAGATTGGAATTTTTAAATTAAAGGAGGATTGAAATGAAAAAAACAAAATTTACTTTTCTTTTAAGTTTGATTGGAGTGATTTTAATGACAGCATGTAGTGGTAATAATAATAGAAATAAAGCTGATGGGATTTCAAATTCAGAAAATGTTTCAATGAGTGAAACTTTCTATAATCCTTTAGATTTAACAAAAGGTGTTGGTGATCCATGGCTTTATAAACATACTGATGGTTATTATTACTATACCCACAGCGCTAGTGGGGTTGTGAGGGTTACTAAAACTAAATCACCTACATTGTTGTTTGAAAATCAATTAGATGAAACAAGAACGAAAGTAATATTTAGACAAAAAAGTATTGATAGAGTTGAAATATGGGCTCCAGAAGTGTTTTTCTTTAAAGGCTATTGGTATTGTTATTTTACTGCAGCACAAGATTTATCTGTTGAAATAAACAAAGATACAAGTAGAAGAACTTATGGAATGAAAAGTAAGACTTCAGATATCTTTGGAGAATGGGAAACGGCTGTAGAAATAATGCTTCCAGATGATTATCGTTCTATAGATGCAACATTTTTTGAATATAAAAACAAGCAATATATAGTTTATGCAGGATGGCCTAATGCATATAATGTTAATTATCGACAACATTTATATATTCAAGAATTAGAACAAGATAATCCACTTAAAGTTGCCGCTAGTGAAACTGAAAGACACTGCATTAGTGAACCAACAAATATTTGGGAAATTGATGGGGGTACTGCCCAAAATGAAGGACCTGCTGTGACATTTGCTCCAGATGGCACACCAATTTTATTCTATAGTGGCAGCTATTCAGGTGGAGATAATTATTGTATTGCATATTTGAAATTAGAGGGAGATAACATATTAGATGGTGATTCTTGGGTAAAATCATCAACACCTTTAATGAAAACAGATATGAGCTATAGTGAAATTATTGCCCCAGGACATAATAGTATTATTAAATCCCCAGATGGAACTGAAGATTGGATCTGTTATCATTCAGCTAAAAAGAGCGGCTCTGGTTGGGATAGACAAGTTAGGTTACAAAAATTAGACTGGAACGGAAATACGCCTGTAGTTGAAAAAATATCTAAAGCAAGTGATGAAGTAGCTTTACCAAGCGGCGATAAAGTTACTAGATTTAAATTTGAAGCAGAGAAAGCAACATTAACTGAGGATTGCTATATTATTTCACAAGAGGGATTTGCTAGTGATGATAAAGCTGTATCTATTTCAGGTAATGGTAGTATTTCTTATGAAGTTATGGTTCCAAAAAATGGTGGATACGCGGTAGGTGTTAGATTTGCTAATAGAGATAGCGATGAAACAAAGATTGCTATAACTATTAATAATCAAGAATATGAAGTATATGCACCAAATACTCAATATGATGATACATATTTTATAAGTTGGGTTTTTACTGATTTATATATTAAATCGGAAGGACAAAATACGATTAACATTCAATGTAATTCATCAATTTACATAGATTGTATTATTTTAGATTATTTAGATAATATTTAGGAGGAAAAATGAATAATATGAAAAAAATAAAATATGCAAGTATATGTCTCTTACTTAGTACGATGGTATTATTACCTTCATGTAATAAGCCAAATAATAAAGTTGAAAATTATTATGTAATTAATGTTAGTTCAATTAGAACAGAAATGTTAGTTAATACAACTACTAAATTAGAACCAGAATTTACTAATTTAGGGGAAGTCTCAAATCCTAATTATTCGGTTGAGATTAAACTTAATGATAAAGATATTACTACAACTGTTTACAATTCTTCAACAAAAGAATTTTCACCAACTACAATAGGTAGTTATGTTATAACTTTTAAAGTTTTAAATGATGATAATAGCGTATATGTTACAAGTGAAGGTAAAAGCTTTATTCAAACAATTACAATTGAAGTTGTCCGTCAAAGTTTTGCCCCAAGAAATAATGCTGGTTCAGATGTTAGTATAAGTGATGATGGTATTATCACATTTGGTTCATCATATAGCCAAGGTTCAAGTACAAAACTTACTTCTAATCAATATAAAGTAACTGGAGTTACCTTCGAAGGTAGTTATTCAATTACTTATGATTTAAAGAATATTAAATATGATTCAGTGTATAGTGATCCTGCTTTATATTTTGGTTGGGTTCGAAACAGAAATGAAAATAATGATGACTCAATTAAATTATCAAGCGGAAATGGAACAATGGCAGCATGGATTTGGTCTGATAGTGGTTCATTAGCGGATTTATCAGTTAATAGAAATCAAGGTTGGGCACCTGGTGGTTGGTATAATGCTCCAGGTAGCATTACTAACGGATCACCTTTAGCAGGTGATCATACAATTACTTTTGAACGCTATGTTAATGCAGAAAAAAATACCGCAGTTTATGGAATTATTTTTGATGGAGTTCCATATACATATTTAAATGTCGGTTCAAATTATACTGATGTTTTAACTAATGTTTGGGTTGAAACTAATAATACAAGTGGTTCAATCGGAGTTAAAGAATATAAATCAATTTCAGATACTCAAGCACCAACTATTAGCATGGATTTTGGAGATAGTAATTTTGTCGTTGGTGATACGATTAATTTTAAGAGTAGAACAACTGTTAGTGATGATTCTGCTTATTCAAGTATTTTAACACCAACATATCAAGTATTTGACGCTAATAATGAGGAACAAGTAGTGGATAATGGAACATTTACACCTGCTGAAAGCGGAACATATACGGTAGTAGCAAGTGTTAATGATTTAGGAATGAATAAAGCTAGTACTAAAACAACTTTCACAGTTAGTGAAGCAGATATAAGTGGAACTGTTATTGATGTTACAGAAACTTCTTCTGTTGCAATGCCTAATAGTGGAATTATCCTATACTATAGCGCTATAAAAGGTGAAACAGAAGTCGATATTAAATCAATCAAAGCATTTAAAGATAATAAAGATGTTACAGAATCGACATTATTTACTTATACATCAAAAGATAGAAAAATGTCTTATCAATATTTTAAAGCTCCAGCAGGAAATTATAAATTGGTATTCGAAGCTGAAGACGGTACAACAAAAGAAAAAGAAATTAGTGTAAGTGAGACAAATACAACAGTTTATGGTTATACATATTATGATATCGGCACTCTTATTTATGAAGATAAGTTTATTGTCGGAAAAGATACTATTATTTATACAAATAACAATAGTAGTGATAAACAAACTGTTAAATTAGGAAAAGGATTTAATGATATATATAACTGGACAATTGAGTTTGATGTAACTGACTTATCATATTCTGCACAAGGTAAATTCTTCATTACAAAGAATACTTTAAATTCTGAGGGTAATAGTATTGGTTGGGAAGATTTGACTATTGGTGGACAATGTAAAGCTGATGGTTCATTAGATTTCTGGGGATATGAGTGCTCTGTTTTAGGATCTGGTTGGGTTTCTTATCAATGGAGAAGTAATTGGCAAGCACCAGTAACAACAGAATTTATGCCTGATCCAAATGATAATACTAAGGGTTGTGGAAGACCAGCTGATGCATATTCTCAATATGGTGATGGTACACATTCTTATAAAATAGTGTGTTCAATGGATGAATCAACTAATGTTGTTACATATAAGTACTACATTGATAATGAACTAGAAGTTATTCATGTTACAGCAGCGGATCATAATGATGGAAATGGTATCGATTTTATTCAATTCTCTGGTCAATATTTTAACGGTATTGTTTCGAATATTAAGTTTTATTAATTGATAAAAATTTTTATGTCATAAAAGCGCTTTCTTTAAGTGCATAAAAATAATTGATTTTTCTTGAATGGAGATAGTTTATAGGAGTCCTGTCAAGAAAAAGAGCATATTTATGTTTAGAAATATTATTTCTTCTGGTAATGTGCAAAAATTCTTATAAATTAAGAAAAATATCCTAATTTATATTTGTAAAATATGAATTAATGGACTCCTAATTTTAATTTTACAAGGAGGATATCTTATGCGTAAAAATAAAATAAAATTGATTGGTAGTTTCCTTTTATTTGTATTAGCTAGTTGTGGTGGTAGTACAACTAATACCGAAGGAAGAACTACGGTTACGTTATGGGGCTGGGGTGACCAAGCAGAGATTCAAGTTTTTAGTGATTTACTCCAAGAGTACAATAATAATAATCAAGATGGAATTTATGTTAATTTCGTTAAAAAACCATCTTCAAGTTATTACTCATCTTTAGAAACGAATTTAACTGGAAGACAAGCTCCAGATTTATTTTATGTTGGCGATTCAATGGTAAAAAGATACGCAAATGCGGACTATCTAGAGGATTTAACGCCATATATTAATAAAAGTTCAAAAATTGATACTAATGATATATGGCCATCGTTAATGGAAAGATTTCAATTTGATGCAAATACTTACCAACATGATGATCAAGCTGAAATTTGGGGATTACCTAAAGATAATGGCTCAACAGTGATTTTTTATAATCAAGATGCTTTTGAAGCACAAGGAATAAAAATAATTAGCGCTAAAGACGATGATGGCGATGGATATGTAACCGTTAATGGTGAAAATTATAAAGCAGTAGGTTATGATTCTACAAATAAAGTTTTTAACAATAAAATTGCGATGACTTTTGAGGAGTTAGAAGAAATATCAACCTTGCTAGTACATAACACCGCTCTTGCGAGCAAACATCAAACTAAATGGAGCTTTTATTCAAGTTGGTGGTTCTTTGCTGGCTGGTCTGTTGGCGGAGATTGTATTCAATTTAAAGAAACAGATGACCCAACATATAATGGTGGATATTGGGAATTTACTTTAGATGATAAAAATCCAAATTATAGAGTTTTAAAAGATGTAACAATTAATAATCATCATTATTCTAAAAATTCTTTTATTGACTATTATGATTTAGAATATATGGTTACATATGATAAAAAGGATGAATTAATTAGCAATGGAACTTTGGTTGAATTACCTTCAATTTTTGAAATGTTTGAATATTGGATTAATATGTTTTACGAAGGAATATCACCAAAGCCAGAAGATATTAGTAATTCATTAGCTTTATTTACGAATCAAGAAGTTGCAATGTATGTAACTGGTCGTTATGATGTTGTTGAATTTAGAAAAAATGCTAATTTTAATTGGGATTGTGCGCCACTTCCAAGGTATAAAGATGGTGTTTCTGCAGGTCATAGCGGTTCAATGTGCCTGTCTATGTCTAAAAAATCACAAAATAAAGAAAATGCTTTTAAAATAATGGAATATTTATGTGGTGTAGAAGGACAAGATGCTTTAGCAGAGACTGGTTTTAATGTTCCTTCACAAATGAGCTTAGCATATGATAAAGAAAAAAACTTCTTGGCTAGTAATTTAAGACCATATAATAATGAAGTGTTTTTAGATGCCGCAAAAGTTCAAAAGGGTGGAGACTGGACATATTTAAAAGATGATGCCTGGATTAATATATGGGCACCAACATTAAATGGAGATGTTTTAAACGGCGTTCAAACAACATCACAATTGTTTAGTAAATATAAAACAAGAGTTAATGAAGCTTTGAAAAAATATACAGAAAGATAGAATTATATGGAATTGTTGAATAAAAATAGTAAAAAGCATAAGATAAAAACTCATGATCATAGTGAACAATTTTATGGTATGCTTTTTGCTGCCATCCCAATAGTGGGCTTTGTCTTATTTGGAATAATCCCATTAATTATTAGCTTAATAATGTCGTTTAATGATGTTCCATCTTTTAGTATTCAGGAAATACATAAATTTACAACAGGTAGTATTTTTACTAATTATATTGAAATATTTAAAGATGAAAAATTTTATTTATCAATATTAAATACATTAAAAGCGATGATAGCTTTGCCTATTTCAATGATTATTGGTTTAGTTTTAGCGGTTATTTTACAACAGCCTTTAAAAGGAAGTAAATTGTTTAGAACTATATTTTTTATACCTTATGTTTGTTCAATTGTTGCCGTAACATTGATGTGGCGTACAATGTTAGACAAGAATTATGGAATTATAAATCAATTCTTAGGATTATTTAACATTGAGCCGATTGCGTGGTTAACAAATCCTGACTATTTTATGACTGCAATGATAATTATGATTACTTGGTGTAGTGTCGGATTTAATTTAATTTTATATAGTGCGGCGCTAACTGGTATATCTCCATCTGTTTATGAAGCAGCGGAGATGGATGGTGCAGGAACATTTAGAAAATTCTTTAAGATAACATTACCTTTATTATCTCCGACAACCTTTTATTTACTAATTATAGGCATGATTGGATCATTACAAGAATTTGCAAGATTTCAATCAATAAATGCTGTAAATAGTAATTTGATATCTCCAACAGGTCCAAATGATAGTGGCTTAACAATTGTTTTCTATTTATATAACAAAGCCTTTGGAGAAGCGGGAGGATTAGGCAAAGCAGCTGCAGTGTCATGGGTATTGACTATTGTGACAATTGTTTTAACAGCAATTAATTTTATAGGTTCAAAGAAGTGGGTGTATTCAAGTGACAAGAAATCTAACTAAAAAAGTAATTAGTTATATAATTTTGATTATATTTACTTTAATATATTTAATTCCTTTTTATATTGTTTTTATAACATCAATTAAAGCAAACAATCAAATTGCAACACAGAATCCTTTTATTTGGTTTCCAAGTGCTGAACAATTAGGATTTCAAGGATATAAAGATATTTTTGAAACATATACAATATTTGAAACTGGGGAAAGTATGATTTTAGTAGGCTTAAAAAATACAATTATCATTATGATTCCAGTTATTATTGGAGGTATGTTTTCTTCATCAATTGCGGCGTATGCATATGCTAAATTAAAATTTAAAGGTAAAAAAATAATGTTTGGAATATTGATGTTTTCGATGATGCTACCTTCAATTATTTTGTTGATTCCTTCATATTTTATGTACGATAATTTAGGTATTACGGAAAGCTTTCCATTTTTCCCTTTAATTATTCCTCCAATGTTTGGAAGTGCAACATGTGTTTTCTTTTTAAAAGGGTATTATGAATCAATACCAAACGATTTGCTAGATAGCGCTAAAATGGATGGATTAAGCTATGGAAAAACTTTTTTTAAAGTTATCCTTCCGCTTGCAAAACCGGCAATTTTTGCGCAAGCGTTATTGGGAATAGTTGCGTGCTATAATGACTATCTTTTACCATTAACATATTTGGTTAATGAAAAAGATTATACTTTACAAATTGCATTACAAATGTTCTCTACTGGAAATAACAATAATTTGCCAACGGTAATGGCAGGAGCGGTAATATCGATTTTACCAATCTTAATTTTATATTTCTGTTTGCAAAAATATTTTATCAGCGGTTTAACTACATCTGGAATTAAGGGGTAAAATAAAATGAAAAATACAAAAAAAGAAACAAAATTAATTAACAAGCAAATAAAAAGAGAAAAAATTCGTATACATAATCAAATGGTTAAAAGACAAAAAGAAAGTCTTTCTTTAGAAAAAATTGCTCCTTCTGATTCATTTATTTCTTTACAACATATTAATAAAATATATGATAATCATATTCAAGCGGTTTATGATTTTAATCTTGAAATAAAAGAAAAGGAATTTATTGTTTTTGTAGGACCATCTGGATGTGGAAAATCAACAACTTTGCGAATGATTGCAGGATTAGAAAATATTACTTATGGTGATTTGTATATTGATGGAGTTTATTCTAACGCTGTTCAAGCAAAAAATAGAAATATTGCGATGGTTTTTCAAAGTTATGCGTTATATCCTCATTTAAGTGTCTATGAAAATATGGCGTTTAGTTTAAAAATACAAAGATTACCAAAGGCAGAAATTGATAGCAGAATTAAAAAAACTGCAGAAATATTAGAACTTACGGATTATTTAGATCGTAAACCGAATGCTTTAAGTGGTGGTCAATGTCAAAGAGTGGCCTTAGGAAGAGCTATAGTAAGAGATAGTAAGATATTTTTAATGGATGAGCCTTTAAGTAATTTAGATGCGAAGCTTCGTGTTTCAATGCGTAGTGAAATTATTAAATTGCATAAAGATTTAAATGCTACGACAATATATGTTACACACGACCAAACTGAAGCAATGACTATGGCAACAAGAATCGTTGTTATGAATAAAGGTTACATTCAACAAATTGGTACTCCACAAGAAATTTATAATCAACCTGCGAATACATTTGTTGCTACTTTTATTGGTTCACCATCAATGAATTTAATAGATATAAAATGTTCCGATAAATTAATTTTTGATAATGGTTATAAGATTGATTTAACAATTGAGCAAAGAAACACTATTTTTGATTTTATAAAGAATGGCTTAAATGATGCTAAATTAGAATTAGCTTCAATTGAAGAAAATAATACTGAAAAAATTGAGCTTTTAAGAAAAATTGAGACAATTAAAAGCTTATCTGAAATTAAAAATTCTTTACAAGAAATTAAAAAAATTGAATATGAAATCGAGATTCTTGACAAGGCAAATGAGAGGAGAACTGAATTATTAAATATCATTAATCAATATGAAGAAATGATAGAAAAAAATGAGATAAAATTAATATTTGGTATTCGCCCTGATGAAATTTATGAAACATCAGAAATTAGTAAAAAAGTTGAGCCATCTCAATCATTTAAGATTACTGTAAATATTGCAGAACTTCTAGGAAATCAATATTATATTCATACGAAATTTAGTAATACAGATATCATTTTTATTACACCTGCAGATAGAATTATTAACAATAATGATGAAATTGAAGTTATTGTTAATAAGAAAAAATATCATGTGTTTGATTCTGTTACAAAGAAGTTAATTTATTAATCATTTAAGACCGGTAATTGTGTACAAATAAAATAAAATTGAGTACAAGAATATAGCAAATAAGGAACAAATAAGGAACGAAAAATATTAACTTTTGTTCCTTATTTTGCCATAAATATCTGGTTTTAGGAGACAACCTTATTTTGGTAGTGTTAAAACTGAAGATGTTTTTTATACTCGAAAATTTAAATTGATATGTGAAAAGTTTATAAATTATTTTTTTCTATTTGTTTTTTATTTAATTGAGCTTTAATTGAGCCTTTGTAACAAAGCCGTAACGGCTATGACAAAAATTAAGAAAAGTATTGCAATATTAACTTGCAGCGCATATAATATCTGTGTTAAATGACTTGGTCATTTGATGTCTATATGTTTTTAGCGAGTGAGGAAAAACCTCACTCTTTCTATTGAAATGGAGGAAATTTAATGAATCTTGAGCAACTTAATTTGCATTTTAAAGCATTACTTGAAGAAAAAGGCTTTGAATTATGTGAATTAACTTTTAAAAGAGAAAATGGAGAATTAACATTACATTTTGCTATTGATAAAATAGATGGAGTAATGGATTTAGATACCACGGTTTCACTTTCAGAATGGATTTCTCTTGAATTAGATAATTTAAATTGGGGGGATGAACCTTATACTCTTGATATTTCTAGTGCTGGTGCTGAACGTTCAATATCGGTGGATAAACTAGAAAAGTATAAAGGAAAATATGTTAACATTCATCTTATTAATCCTATTGATGGTGATAATTACATAGAAGGTGAATTAGCTGAGGTTAATAGTGAAGAAATCATTATTATTAAGACCATTAAAACTAGAAAGATAAAAATTAAGATCGTTAGAGCTAATATCGATAAAGCTCGCTTAGCAATTAAGTTTTAGATAAAAGAGGAATAGATTTATGATTAATGCAAAAGAATTTATTAAGGCTTTAAATGAGTTAGAAGCCGCTAAAGGAATTTCTAAAGAATCCATTATTGAAGCTCTAAAAGAAGCTATGGAAAAAGGATTTATTAAACAATTAGGTATTGTTAGTAATGGTGATTTAGAAGAAGCAAAAGTACGTGTGGATATTGATGCAAAAAAAGGCACAATTGAAATGTGTGTTCTAAAAACAGTTGTGGAAGAAGTTGAAGATGATTTCTTACAAATATCTTTAGAAGATGCTAACAAGGACGCTAATATATATAAGGTTGGCGACATTTATGAAATACCTGTTTCAACTGATGAATTAACAAAATTAACTGCACAAAACGTTAAATCAGTATTGCGTCAAAAAATTGCTGAAGCAGAAAAAACAGCAATTTATAATGCATATATTGATAAAAAAGGCGAAATGATTCGTGGTGTTGTTGAAAAAGTTGATGAAAGATCTTCGATTGTTAACATTGGTAGAACAAGTGTTTATCTTCCAAATTCACAAAAGATACCTGGTGAAACTTTCCGTATTGGCGACCAAATTCGTTTGTATGTTGTTGATGTTTTAAGTACAACTAAAGGAGCACAAATAAATGTTTCTCGTACTGATCCAGGATATTTAAAACGCTTATTTGAAGAGGAGATTACTGAAATATATGATGGAGTTGTATTAATTAAAGATATTGCTCGTGAAGCGGGAGAACGTAGTAAAATTGCAGTTATTTCTTTAGATCCAAATATTGATCCTATTGGAGCGTGTATTGGACAAAATGGAAGCCGTATTCAAAAGATTTGTTCTTCATTAGGTAATGTACGTGAAAAGGAAAAAATTGATATTATCTCTTATACAGAAAATGCTGGATTATATATTATTGAAGCTCTAAAACCGGCAAATGTTGTTGGCATTTGTTTGGATGAAGATAACAAGCGTGCCATCGCTGTTGTAAGAAATAATGAATTATCTCTTGCTATTGGTAAACGCGGTGTTAATGCCCGTCTTGCAGTTCGCTTAACTGGTTGGACCATCGATATTAAAGAACAAGATGATGCAATGAGAGAAGGTATTAAATTCATTACAAAAGAAGAATTAATTAGACAAGATGAATTAAAGAAAACTATTTTATCAACACCTGTTTATACAGAAGAAACTCTTGATGAAGAAGAAGTAAATGAAGAATATTATACTGAAGAAACTGAAGAGGTAATTGAAGATAATATTCCAGTTGCTGAAGAAGTAATTGAATCTGATGTTAAAGAGGAAATAGCCATAGAAGAGGAAGAAGAAGCTATTGAAGAAATCGAAACAACTATGGTTGATACAAAAGTTACTCTTGCTGATTTAGAAAAAGAATTAGAAAATGAAAAGACTCGTCGTGATCGTCAAGCACAATTTATCGCACGCCGCAAAAAGGCTTATCGCACAGAAGAGGAAGAAACTGAGGAAGAAGAATCTGTTTCCACAATTGATCGTTCAACCTATATGTCAATTTATACTGATGAAGAATTAGAAGAATTTGAACGTGAAGAACAATTAGAAGATGATTATGAAGAAGATGAAATCGATTACGATGAATTTGATTCATATTATGATGATGACGACAGATAATAAAAACTAAGGAGTAAGTTATTATGAAAAAAATTCCAATGAGAAGATGCGTTGCTACACTTGAAATGTGTGAAAAAAAAGAACTACTTCGCATTGTTCGTACTCCAGAAGGTGAAATTGTTGTTGATCTTACAGGTAAAGCTAATGGTAGAGGAGCTTATATAAAAAAATCAAAAGAAGCTTTAGAAATTGCTCGCAAAAAGAAATCACTTGAAAGAGCTTTAGAAAGAGAAATTCCTGAAGAAGTATATTTGAAAATCGAAGGATTATTAAATGACTGATAAGATTTTAGGGTATATAGGACTTGCAATACGTGGTAAGTACATTCTTCTTGGTGAAGATAGTTTGAAAAAAATTAAAAAGGGAAATATTATTATTTTAGCTAAGGATGCAAGTGAAAGCTTAAAAGAAAAAGTAATTTTAAAAGCATCACTTGCAGGCATTAGCGTTGTTTCTCTATATGATAAAAATACCTTAGGACAATTACTTAATAAAAATCAAGTTGCAATATTAATTGTGACAAATCATTCATTGGCAACACAAATTAAAAAAGCAGTTAATTAAAATTAAAGGAGAGTGATCCTATGGCAAAGAAAGAATTTAAGTCAAATCGTAATGGTAATCAGGGACGAGTTAGTAATTTTCCAAATCATCGACAAAAAGAAGTTAATAAAGTTAATGGCGGTGTATTTGTTTTTACTAAAGCCTTGACCGTTAGTGAACTTGCAGAACAATTAAATGTCAATGCTTCACAAATTATTAAAACTCTTTTTATGGCAGGAAAAATGGTTACTATTAATACTACTTTGGATGATGAATTAATTGGACAAGTTTGTTTGGAATTTGGATATGATTTTAAAAAAGAAAAAATAATATCTGAAGAAAACTTTGAAGAAGTTGAAATAATTGATGATCCCAAAGATTTAGAAGAAAGACCTCCTGTTGTTACTATCATGGGACATGTAGACCATGGTAAAACTACATTGATTGATACAATTCGAAAGTCAAATATTGTATCGACTGAAGCTGGTGCAATTACGCAAGCTATTGGTGCATATCAAAAAGAAATACATGGAAGAAAAATAACATTTATTGACACTCCAGGGCACGAAGCATTTACCGCAATGCGTTCAAGAGGAGCATCAGTTACTGATATTGTTATTATTATAGTTGCCGCTGATGATGGAGTTATGCCACAAACAAAAGAGGCTATCGATCACGCTAAAGCCGCGAATGTACCAATCATTGTTGCAATTAATAAAATTGATAAACCTGGAGCCGATCCAGAAAGAGTTAAAACTGAACTTATGCAATTAAACATAATTCCTGAAGAATATGGTGGAGATACAATTTTCTGTGAAATTTCCGCTAAAAAGAATATTGGTGTAGAAAATTTATTAGAAAATATTCTTGTAGTTGCAGAAATGCTTGAATTAAAAGCAAACCCATCTCGATATGCATTAGGAACAGTTTTAGAAGCTAATTTAGATAAAGGTGAAGGACCAAAAGCTACTTTAGTTATACAAAATGGTACCTTAAATAGTTCTGATTATGTGGTTGTAGGTACTGCGTATGGTCGCGTTAGAAGAATGACTAATGAGTATAAAAAGATACTTCGTACTGCTGGTCCATCAACTCCAGTTAGTATTATCGGCTTAAGTGAAGTTCCAGTTGCAGGTGATCACTTTATGGCATTTCCAACTGAGAAACAAGCTCGTGAAATTGCTGAAAAAAGAAGACAAGCTCGTGTTACTTCAGAAATGCATGGTAGCAGCGCAATGTCCTTAGATGATTTATATAATCGTATTCATGAAGGGGAAGTACAAACAATTAATATCATTATTAAAGCGGATTTACAAGGCTCAGCCGAAGCTATTAAGGCTAGCTTAGAAAAGCTAAATAATGATCAAGTTAAGATAAATGTTATTCGTTCAACTGCGGGGGCAATTACTGAAAGTGATGTCTTACTTGCTTCTGCTTCAAGTGCGATTATCTATGGATTTAATGTTCGTCCTGATGCTTTAGTTAGAAGCAAAGCGGAAGAGGAAGGCATTGAAATTCGTTTACATCGAATCATTTATGCTTTAATTGAGGAAATGGAAGCGGCGATGAAGGGATTATTAAAACCTGAATATGAAGAAAAAGTTTTAGGACAAGCATCAGTCAGACAATTGTTTAAAGTTTCTAAACTTGGTACAATCGCCGGCTGTATGGTAACAAGTGGTTTGATTCGACGCGATTCCTCAATGAGATTAATTCGTGATGGTATTGTAGTTTATGAGGGAAAATTATCTTCCTTAAAGCGTTATCAAAATGATGCAAAAGAAGTTCAAACTGGTTATGAATGCGGACTTATGATTGAAAATTATAATGATATAAAAGAAAATGATATCATTGAATGTTATGAAATGGTTGAAATTAAAAAGTAGGCGATATTTATGGCAAGTAGAAAAGATAGAGTACCTGCTTTAATTCTTAAAAACATATCAGAAATTATTCAATTTGAAGTTAAAAGTAAGTCAATTGGTTTTGTAACAGTTACTGATGTAGATGTATCAAATGATTTTTCTCATGCAAAAGTATATGTAACATTTTTAGGACAAGGAAATGTTAATAGTCGTTTAGAAGCATTAGAAAGAACAAAAGGATTTATTCGCTCATCTTTAGCTAAAAAAATGGATATTAGAAAAGTTCCTGAACTTCATTTTATTATTGATGATTCTTTTGAAAAAGCACGAAAAATTGATGAGAGTTTAAAAAAAGAAGAAGAAGAATTAAAGAAGATTTTAAAATAGTAATTTTAAGAGGATGATTATTAACCATCCTTTTTTTCATTATATTAGCTTTATTAAAGAAGAATTATTATCAAGCTCGTAACCACGCTTTATAAAGAAATTTTTGTATTCCGTATTAATAATAATTTTACAAGGATTATGTTTTGAAAATAGTTCATCTTCAATAAATTGTAATAATAATGTACCATAGCCTTTATTTCTAAATTCTTTTTTAATACAGAATGACGATATTTTAAATGTTCTTTCTTCAATAGAAGAATATTTTATCACCCCAATTGGTATTTTTTTATTGTATAGAACATATAGATGATAGTTATTGATAGAATCATTAAATTCTTCATCGAATTTATGCTTAAGCTCATTAATAAATACATCATATCTAATCATCATTGAATCATGATATGATTTATCATCAATAACTGGTTTAACATATACAGAATCCTCATTTAAAGGAATTGATATTTTATTTTTCCAAAGGTCTTCTTTTTCATAATTTAGAAGCATTGTTAACATATTTTCTTTTGCTTCCGGATATTGTTTATAAAGTGAATTTAACCATGTTTTTGCTTCTTCGCGTATTGTATGCTTATCATTAGGACATTTTAATGATGTGATAGGAACATTAAGTTCAATTGCGCATGATAAAATATTTGTTTCGCGGGCTAAAATAAGAGGACGAATAAAAATTAAATCAGTTTTTTCTAAATGCATTTTTGGAGAAAATGTTGCCATTCTAGCTCCAAATATTTGATTCATCCATAAGGTTTCAATTGCATCTTCAGCGTGATGTGCGAAAGCGACTTTATTGCAATTATATTTATGTGCGGCGTTATTAATAGAGGCTTTTTTCATTCGTGAACAAATTGAACATGATAGTTTTTCTTTATTACCTTTTTGAATTCTAAGTATTTCTCCTATTTGGGTAGAATCTTCTATAATTAGTTCATAACCTAAGGAATTAAACCATTCTTTTAGTGGAGTAAAATCTACAATATCAAAGCCTAAATTTAAAAGTATAGGGATAATTGTAAAATCTTTTTTTGCAAATTTTTGATATAATGTTAATGAATAAAATAAAACAAGAGAATCCTTGCCTCCAGATATCCCAACAGCGATTTTATCACCTTTATTTATTAAATTAAATTTTAAGTCTGCTTTTTTAATTGCCGCTAAAACTTTACGTATTGATTTCATACTTAGACATTCCTTTTTGCACTTTTTATATTATAATATAAAAGATAAGGAAATGAATAGTTATGGATGGTATTTTTTTAATTGATAAAGAAATTAATTACACTTCAAGAGATGTAGTAAATATTATTGGTAAAAAGTTTAAAACAAAAAAAGTAGGTCATGCTGGCACTCTTGATCCTTTTGCTACTGGCTTATTAATAGTAACATTTAATAAAGGAACTAAAATAACTCAATTTTTAGAAAGTTGTACAAAAACATATGTTGCTACTTTAAAATTAGGATTTGATACCGATACTTTAGATTTAAATGGAAATAAAATTGCAAAAAAAGAAATACCATTATTAGAAAAGATAGATATTGAAGAAGTTTTAAATTCTTTTTTAGGTAAATATATGCAAGCCATTCCAAAATATTCTGCAGTTAAATTTAAAGGAAAAGAATTATATAAATATGCCAGAATGAATATTGAGACTCCTCAGTTAAATAGAGAAATAGATATTCAAAGCGTAAAATTAATTTGTTTTGAGAATAATGAAATTACTTTTGAAGTTGTATGTTCTAAAGGAACATATATTCGTCAACTTGGACAAGATATTGCACATAAATTAAATACATGTGGACATCTTATAGCCTTAAGAAGAACAAGAATAGGTTTGTTTAATATTGATGATTCAAAAAAAATAAATGAGATTAATGAGAATGATTTAATATCTATTACAAATTCTTTATCGCATATGACTACAATTAAAGTAGATACAAAATTAGAAGAAGATATTAAGAATGGGAAAAAAGTTAAATTAAATGCTAGCAAAGAAGAAATTTTTATAATTAACTCCAATAATGAACCAATTGCTATATTAGAATATGTTGAAAATGATATTTACAAAGTTAAAAGAGGGTTGTTTTAATGAAAATCATTGAGCTTGATAATGAATATGTTAATAAAGAAAAAATAGCTTTATGTTTAGGATATTTTGATGGACTTCATAAAGGTCATCAAGTGTTAATTGCAGAAGCAACTAAAAGTGGTTATAAAGTTGGTATATTGACTTTTGATATTTCTCCAAAACAATTTATTAATAAGAAAAATAAAGAAGTTATTTTAGATGAAAATACTAGAAATGAGTTGTTAGAAAAAATGAAGGTAGATTATTTATATATTCAAAAATTTAATGAAAGTTTTTCTAAAATGTCTCCTAGTGAATTTATTAATTATTTAAAAAGATTCAATCCATCATTATTAGTTGTGGGTTATGATTATCGATTTGGTTTTAATGCCGATGGTAATGTTTCATTATTAAAACAATACTTTAATGTTGCAGAAGTTGAACAAATTAAAGATGATAATGGTAAATATGCAACTTCAAGATTAATTGATTCATTATCAAAATCGAATATTAAAGATGTTACAAATGTTTTAGGTAGACCATATAGTATTATAGGAGAAGTAATTAATGGTCTTCAAAACGGAAGAAAAATAGGATTTAAAACTGCAAATTTGAAATTAATTACTTCATATTATTTACCTAAAAATGGTGTTTATGCTTGTTATGCGTATGTTAATAATAAAAAGTATTGTTCAATGGTAAATATAGGTGTTCATCCAACAATACAAAAATTAAATAATCCGATTATTGAAGTTCATATTATCGATTTTGATGAAAATATATACGGAAGTACTTTAAAAATAGATTTTATTGACTTTATTCGTGAAGAAAAAAAGTTTTTATCGATTGAAGAATTAAAGATTCAATTAGAAAAAGACGTAATTATTTCAAAGAAGATTTTATCTAATAATAATATTTAAAAAAGACCATCTATTATCGTAATAGGCGGTCTTTTTTTATAAAATTGAAGTCTAAAGATTAAATTTTATAATAATAAATTAAAAAAAAACTTCAATTATAATTAACGATATGTTAATTTAATTACATAAGAAGTCGAAAAAAGACCGCCTATTACGATAATAGGTGGCATTATGAAAGGAGATGTATAACTTATGAATAATTTAAAATTAACATTTACTTAATTTATTGTTGTTAAAAAAATAAAATAGTTGACTTTAGTATACTTATTAATGTTTAAAACTTTAAAGGAGAAAAAATGGGAAATACAAAAAAAGAATCTTTGTATAAAAGAATAAAAAATAATTTTAAAAAAGAAACGCCGGATAATAGTAAAGTTAAGGTGTTTATAATTATGTCTATTTTATATGGTTTAGTATTTGGTCTATTGTTGTATTTATTTATAGTATCGAGTGAATTTTTACATGCACTTTCTTTAGGTGGAATAGCGATAACGTTATCATATTTTGCTTATTTTGGTTTTCATAATCCTTTTAATTATAAAAAATGGATTAAAGTTTGTATAATTATTCTAGGGACAATTTTAATTGGAATATGTGATTATTTTGCCGCAATTTCGCTATTAAATTCTAACATAAATGGTGCAGAATCAAATGGAATACCATTAGAATCTATTTGTTTGATTGCATTGATTTTAATGGCTGAAATTGAATATTACATTGGTTATGGAATTTGGTGTAAGGGATTACCTTCATACATGTATGTAATTATATTCTTCTTTGGACCTTTTGTTATTAGTGCAATAGTTAGTTGGATAATTGTAATTTTTCTTATCAAATACATTTTTAAGACTTTAATTTCTATTATATTTGAAATGGTAAAATTCGTTTTATCGTTCTTTGGTAAGACTATAGGTGATTCTAGCTTTGGTAAAGGATTTAAGGCGGGATTATCAGGCGAAGATTATGAAGATGATGAAATAATTTATGAAGTCTATGAAGATGGATATACTAGAAAACTAAAATTTTTCAAGCATTATGGTGATTATGATGTATATAAAGATGATACAGGCCGTTATTGGACTAGCTATGATGGTGGAAATACTTTTACTAGAGAATAGATAAATAATTAATAAAAACTTGAGCGGCTTGAGCTTGCTTGAAGCATTGTTAATATAAATTAAAAAAGTAAAAAAAGCTTGATTTTCTGTGGCAATTTGATATTATGTTTGTGTACTTTTTCTTGGAACTGAGAATCTCCAACTTTTTTCTAAGATTAAGCATAATACGCTAGAAGGAGGATAAATAAAATGGCACTTTCAAAAGAAAGAGTAGCGGAATTAGTCAAAACCTATGGTAAAAATGAAAATGATACTGGTTCAACTGAAGTTCAAATTGCTTTATTAACCGCTCAAATTCAAGACTTAACTGCTCACTTAAAAACTCATAAGCATGATCATCATTCACGTCGTGGATTATTCAAACTTGTTGGTAAAAGACGTGGTTTACTTGATTACTTACAAGCAAAGGATCATGAAGCTTACTCAAAACTTATTTCCGCATTAGGAATTCGTAAGTAATTTGATTATGATTTTTAAATAGGAACTTGATGTTCCTATTTTTTTATTGCTTTAATATATAATTTTTTTAATTATATATTAATTTATAAAACTATGTTATAATGGACAAGTAAATTAAATAAAGAGAGGTAAAGAATTATGTCTAAAAGAGTTTTTGAACTAGACTTCGAAGGGAAAAAACTGATCGTTGAAGCAGGCGAAATAGCTAAACAAGCAGATGGTGCTGTTTTAGTTCGCTTGAATGATACCGTAGTTTTATCCACTGCCTGTGGTTCTGATCAGGCAAAAGATACCGACTTCTTCCCACTTACTGTTTTATATAACGAAAAACAATATGCTGTGGGTAAGATTCCAGGTAGTTTTTTAAGAAGGGAAGGACGCCCTGGCGAACACGCAACTTTAACTGCACGTTTAATCGATCGCCCAATTCGTCCTATGTTTTCAGAAGGATTTAGAAATGAAGTACAAATTGTTAACACAGTTATGTCAGTTGACTTAGACAGTACTCCAGAAATGACTGCAATGTTTGGTAGCTCACTTGCACTTGGAATTAGTGATATTCCATTTGATGGTCCAATCGCAGGTGTTTATGTTGGTCGTGTTAATGGTCAATTGATTATCAATCCTACTGTTGAAGAAAAAGAAAAAAGTGATATTAACTTAGCTGTTGCTGGAACTAAAGACGCTATTAATATGGTTGAAGCAGGAGCGGAACAAGTTAGTGAAGATGATATGTTAGACGCTATCATGTTTGGACATGAGGCAATTAAAAAATTATGTGCTTTCCAAGAAGAAATTATTAAAGAAATTGGTAAAGAAAAAAGAACTGTTGATTTATATTCAGTTGATGAAAGTCTTAATAAAGCAATTCGTGATGCAGCTCAAGATCGTTTAGTAAAAGCTGTTTCTATCGTTGATAAATTAGAACGTTATGCTGCAATTGATGCGATTAAAGCCGAAGTTAATGAATACTATGAATCATTGACCTATAAAGATGAAAAAGAAAAGAATAAATTCATGATGCAAGTTCATGATGTTCTTGAAACAATTGTTGCAGAAGAGGTCCGTCGCTTAATTACTGAAGATAAAGTTAGACCAGATGGTCGTAAAGTTGATGAAATACGTCCTCTTGATGCTCAAGTTGATCTATTACCAAGAACACATGGTTCAGCAATGTTTACTCGTGGACAAACACAAGTTATTTCTACATGTACATTAGGACCAACTACTGATGAACAAATTATTGATAATTTAACCGATGAAGAGTCAAAGAGATTTATGCATCACTATAATTTCCCACCATTCTCAGTTGGCGAAGTTGGTAAAATGGGTTCACCAGGTCGACGTGAAATTGGCCATGGTGCTTTAGGTGAAAGAGCGTTATCTTATGTTATTCCATCAGAAGAAGAATTCCCATATACAATTCGTTGTGTTTCTGAAGTTGTTGAATCAAATGGTAGTTCATCTCAAGCTTCTATTTGTGCTTCATGTATGGCATTGATGGCAGCGGGTGTGCCAATTAAAGCTCCAGTTGCAGGCATTGCAATGGGATTAATTTCTAGTGGACCACTTGATGGAAATCATCCATATACAATTTTAACTGATATTCAAGGTATGGAAGATCACTTTGGTGATATGGACTTTAAAGTTGCGGGTACAACAGAGGGTATAACTGCCTTACAAATGGATATTAAAATTAAGGGGATTACAAAAGAAGTTTTAAAAGAAGCTCTTGCTCAAGCTCATGTTGCTAGAATGGAAATTTTAAAAGTCATGTTATCCGCAATTGATAAACCACGTGAAGATGTTGGTAAATATGCTCCAAAACTTGCTCAAATGACTATCGATGTTGATAAGATTCGTGATGTTATTGGTACAGGTGGTAAAGTAATTAATGATATTATTGCTCAATGTGATAATGTTAAAATTGATATTGAACAAGATGGAAGAGTAGTTATTTATCATATGGATAGAGAAACCATTAATAAAGCTGTTAGAATGATTGAAGATATTGTTCGTGAAGCTAAAGTTGGTGAAGTATATGAAGGAACAGTAGTGCGTATTGAAGCCTTTGGTTGCTTCGTTAACTTATTCAATAATGTTGATGGTATGGTTCATGTTTCAAGATTATCTTGGAAACGTATTGAGCATCCAAAAGATTTTGTTAAAGTTGGTCAAAAACTTAAAGTCATCGTTACAGAAATCGATGATAAGGGAAGAATTAATCTTTCTCATAAAGAATTTGAACCTAGACCAGAAGTAAAGAAAAAAGAAACTTCTGAAGAATAAAGATTGTTTAAGAGGATGAAGCTGAATATAGCAATCCTCTTTTTTCTTTTCTTATAAAAAATGAACACATAAATGAAACTTGTATAAATTTTAAAGAATTTATATTAATGAGTTGTGGAATTTCAGTGGTATTAGGAATAATATGTTTTTTTATCATAATAATTATTCACATTATAAAAAAATAATATGATAAACATTTTTTAATCACAACTTATAGGCTTTTATCATAGTTTATAATAGTGAGGCGATTATTTATGCTAGGTAATTTAATATGTGCGATGGTAACTCCTTTTGATGATAATAATGAGATAGATTATGAATGTGTACTAATGCTTATTAAAAGGATTGAAGAAAATAAAAATACCGCAATTGTTGTAGGAGGATCGACTGGAGAAGGTCATTCTTTATCTATTAAAGAAAAAGTAGAATTATTAAGTTATGTAAAAAAACATACAAAACTAAAAATAATTTACGCTATTTCACATAATAATTTAGATTTAATTAAAGAAGAAATAGAAACTGTTAAAGATTATAATCCGGATTGTTATTTAATAACGGTTCCGTTTTATAGTTTACCACCTCAAAGAGGAATATATCTTTTCTTTAAAGAAATAGCGCTTATTAGTAATAAACCAATTATTATATATAATGTTCCTTCAAGAATTGGAACAAGTATTAATTTTATGACATTAAGAAAATTGATCAAGTCTTGTCCAAATATAATCGGCATAAAAGAAGCGAGTTCTGATATAAATTTAATTTCTTTATTAAAGAAAAACTTTCCAAAATTTATTTGTTATATAGGTAATGATGAACATTATTATGAAGCATTAAAAGCAGGTGCAGATGGTATTATTTCCGTAATGAGTGTTTTATATGGCAAGGAAATGCAAGAGTTATATAATAATTTTAAAGAAGGATATCATCACTTATTACTAGATGATTACTTAAAATTAGTATCAAAATTATTAAAATTAGAAACTAATCCTCTACCAATAAAGTACTTATTAAAAAAAGAAGGATTTCCTTCAATGAATTTACGTCTTCCATTAGTGGAATTATCGTTAGAATATCAACATCAAATCGACATGTTATTATAAAGGCTTCTATAAATCATTTATTTTTGTTAAAATATAGAAGAAAAGTTGAGGAAAATATATGAATGATGTAATTATTATTGGTGCTGGTGTTTGTGGCTGCTTCATAGCCCGTGATTTATCAAAGTATAAACTTAATATATTAGTTCTTGAAAAGGGTGATGATGTTGCAAGTGGCGCGACCATGGCTAATAGCGCAATTATACATTCTGGATATGATCCATTGCCATCTTCAAAAAAAGCCTATTTTAATGTCAAAGGTAATTTGATGTATGATAAGATTTGTGAAGAATTGGATGTTTCTTTTAAGCGAATTGGCTCTTTAACATTAGCGTTTTCTTTAGAAGAACTTGAAGTATTAAAAGATCTTCAAAAAAGAGGAAAAGAAAATGGTGTCGATTGTATTATTTTAAACAAAGAAGAAGTTTTAAAGTTAGAACCATTAATTTCTAAGGAAGTTGTCGGTGCGTTAAAAGCTCCAACTGCAGGAATTATTAACCCCTTTGAATTATGTGCGCATTTAATGGAAAATGCATGCGATAATGGTGTTAGAATTAAATTAAATGAAGAAGTGATAGGAATTGAAAAGAATCAAGAATGCTATAAGGTTATAACGACATCCTCAGAGTATTATGCAAAAATAGTTATCAATGCTGCTGGAGTTCATGCAAGAGACATTACTTCATTTCTAGAAGAACCTGATTATGAAGTTGAACCGCGAAAAGGGGAATATTTTGTCTTAAATCATTTTGATAATCAATTTTTAAATCATACACTTTTTACATTGCCATCAAAAAAAGGTAAAGGAGTTTTAATTTCGCCAACAACTTCGTGGAATTATTTAGTCGGTCCATCTAGTGAACCTAGTGAAAGAGATGATACTTCAACCGATGCTTCAACTTTAAATAATATTTTAAATCAAGCATTAAAAATGATTCCAAATTTACCAATCAATGAATGCATTAGGGTGTTTTCAGGGGTAAGGCCAACAATTTCAAAACATGATTTTTTAATTCGCGAAAGTGAAAAAAATCATTTGTTTTTTGAACTTGCTGGAGTGGAATCGCCAGGACTTGCCTCCGCACCAGCAATATCCGAATATGTTATTTCTTTGATATCCAAACGAATTAATTTAGAAAAAAAAGATATGTATTCAATGTCAATTAGACCATATATCCATTTAAAATTACTTTCTTTTGAAGAAAAGAATCATTTAATAAAGGAAAATCCTTTGTATGGAAGGATTATTTGTCGTTGTGAACAAATTAGTGAACAAGAAATTAGAGACTTATTTACCCGTTCTTTTGTACCTACTTCAATAAAGGCAATTAAAAAAAGAGTACGGGCGGGATTTGGTAAATGCCAAGGAGGAATGTGTCAACCACTTGTAGTTAAAATATTACAAGAAGAATTAAAAATTAAACCAAATGAAGTTCGTTATGATGGTAAAACCTCAGAAATATTAAAATATGATTTAAAGGAGAACCGTTAGTATGAAAAAAGATTTAGTAATAATTGGAGGCGGTTCTGCAGGCATGGCCGCGGCAATTTCCGCTTATGATAATGGAATAAAAGATATTTTAATTTTAGAAAAAGATAAAGCATTAGGAGGAATATTAAATCAATGTATTCATAATGGATTTGGTTTACATGAATTCAAAGAACAATTAAGTGGTCCTGAGTTTGCTCATCGTTTTATTCAGCAAGTTAAGGAAAAAAATATTGAATATAAATTAGATGTGACTGTTTTATCGATTTCAAAAGATCGTAAAGTAATCTTTTCTAGTAAAGAAGATGGAGTAGTTGAAATTGAAGCTAAAGCCATTATTTTTGCAGCCGGATGTTATGAAAGAAGTGCAGGCGCAATTAGGCTTCCTGGAGAAAGACCTAATGGAATATTTACCGCTGGAACAGTACAAAAATATTTAAATATTGATGGATATTTAGTTGGTAAAAAAGTATTTATTTTAGGTTCTGGCGATATAGGGCTAATCATGGCTAGAAGAATGACTCTAGAAGGCGCAAAGGTTCTTGGCGTTGCGGAAATAATGCCATATTCAAATGGATTAAATAGAAATATTGTTCAATGTCTTCTCGATTATAATATTCCATTATTCTTATCTCACACAATAAAAGATATTATTGGAAAAAAGCAATTAGAAAAAGTTGTAATTGCCCAAGTCGATGAAAACAATCAATTTATTGAAGGAACGGAAAAAGAATTTATTTGCGATACATTATTACTTTCAGTAGGATTAATTCCATCGAGTGATTTATTGATTAATGCAGGGGCAAAAGTGGATTATAGAACTAAAAGTGTTTCTGTCAATCAGTATTATGAAACAACTATAAAAGGAATTTTTGCTTGTGGTAATGTCCTTCATGTTCATGATTTAGTCGATTATGTAACTGAAGAAAGTAAGATTGCTGGTTTAGGAGCGGCAAGATTCATACACAGTAAAGAATTCAATTCTTCTGAAGTTAATGTTGTTCCAGGCAATCTTATTTCATATGTTGTTCCTCAAAGAGCGAAAATTAGTAAAGAAAAAGTTGTTTTTAAGTTTAGAGTTAGAAAACCTTTAGAAAATGTGACACTATTAATAAAAGTTGATGGAAAAACAATTAAAAAGATTAGAAAACCATTTATGATTCCTTCAGAAATGGAAAGAATTGTGTTTGATATGGAAACTATTAATGATAATAACAAAGAAATATTGATTGAAGTAGGTGAATGATAAATGAAAGATTTTATTTGTATAGTTTGTCCACGAGGATGTCACTTAAAAGTAGATAATGAGGGAAAAGTTGAAGGTAATTTTTGTAAAAGAGGCGAAGCTTACGCAAAGCAAGAAGCGATTTGTCCTTTAAGAATAGTGACATCCACTGTTTCATTGGTTTCTAAAAGCGAGTTATCGCGTTTACCAGTTATATCAAGTCAAGAAGTACCAAAAGATAAAATATTCGATATTATGAAAGAACTATATAAAATTGAAGTTAATGCACCAATTAAGGTTGGAGATATAATTATAAAAAACATATTGGATTTAGGAGTTGATATAATTTCCACTCGCGAAGTGCAAGAATAGTATTGAAAAAAATAAATAAACATATATAATTTATGTGAAAAAAGGAATTACATAAATTATTTATATAAATGGAGGAAAAATGGAAAAAATAAAAGTGTTCGCTTTAGGCGGTCTTGATGAATGTGGTAAAAATATGTATATCATCGAAGTTGGTGATGATTTATATGTTGTTGAAGCAGGTCATAAGTATCCAGATAAAACATCGCCAGGTGTTGATGTTATCATTCCGGATTATAACTATTTATTAGAAAATAAAGATCGAATTCGTGGGGTTATTATTTCTCATGGTCATTCAGATCAAATGGGGGCGGTTGCGTATTTGTATAAAAATGGACAAATAAATGCACCGATATATGCCTCTTCTTTAACAATTGCCATTATTAAGATGCATACTAAAGCAGTGGGGATTGAAAATGATTATCAATTTGTGGAAATAAAAGATGAGAATTCATATATAAAAATTGGAAATCACTATTTTAGATTTTTTAAAACTGCACATATGATTTCTGGATCATTAGGATTTTCTTTAGAAACTGAGCAAGGTGCTATTGTGTACACAGGAGAATTTATTGTTGAATATAATAACTATCAAAAGTATAAATTAGACATTGGCACAATTGCTAAAATTGCCGAAGATAATGTACTTTTATTAATGACGGAATCTAGATATGCTGATCGCCCTGGTTATACTTCACCATCACATCGCTTGACGCCTTTGATTCAAAAAGATTTTAAAGATGCAGTTGGAAGAACTTTTATTTGTTTATATGATTCAAATATTTATGGATTGAATGAAGCTTTAAAATTAGCAATTGACGCAAATAAAAAGATCATATTTTATGGTCAAGATACAAAAGAACTTATCAAAACATTAATTTCACTTGGAGAAATTGTTATTCCAAAAGCTAATTTGTTATCTGTTGATGATTTTTTTAGAGTAAAAGAGCAAGATATTGTTGTATTTATCTTAGGAAATAGAGATACATTATATAGTCAAATTGAAATGCTTGCTGCTGGTGAAGGTGACGATAAGAAAATTATTTTGTATGAAAATGATACTTTTATAATTGTAGCTCCACCTCAAATTGGAACTGAGGTTTATGCTGTTAGTGTGGTTGATGATGTTTTTAGAACTGGTGCGCGTGTGATTAATATTTCAAAGAAAAAAATTTCTTCGATGCATGCTCAAGAAGAAGATATTAAAACTATGTTATCATTATTAAAGCCAAAATACTATATGCCAGTTATGGGTGAATATCGACACATTTTAGCAAATGCAAAAGTTGCCGTTTCCGCTAATCAAGGATATTCACATTTAAATACATTTGTTTTGGATAATGGAATGGTACTTAATTTTGAAAATGAGCGAGTTCTTCCAATTACTGAAAATATTAAAGTTGGAGATTTACTTGTAGATGGAAGTGGCGTTGGTGATGTTGGAGAAAGTGTTTTAACCGATCGTCAAAAACTTGCTGATGACGGAGTTATTTGTATGGCACTTACAATATCTTATTCGCAAAAGAAAGTTATTGCTGGACCTGATGTTCAAATGAGAGGTTTTGTTTTAGTTAAGGATTCGGAAGCGTTACTACATGATATAGCAGCTGAATTTGTTAATATAGTTAACGATGAACTTCAAAGAGAACACCCAAATTTAGATGAAGCAAAACAAGATACTTATGAAAGAGCTTTAAGAATGGTTAGAAAATCTACCGGAAAAGATCCGATGATTCTACCTCTTGTCATAGAAGTAGAATAATTTTCTTAAAATATTATGTCAGTTTAATACGAAATTTATAGATGTATTAGACTGACTTTTTTTTAACAATTAAAATTGTAATATAAAAAATATTCTATTTTTTCTTTTATTGAATAATAGGAAAATAGATAGATTATGCTATAATTAATTGACAACAATATTAGATGTAGGAGAAGAAGTTATGGCAAAAGAAAAAAAAGAACCAAAAGTAAATAAAGATGGGGTATTATCGAAAGATGCAGAAACTATTTTAGTCGGATTAATGCTTTCTCTAGTTTCGTTAATTGGACTGCTTAATAAAGGACCAATTGGACAATTTTTAACATTTGTTGCGGTTTATTTATTTGGTGTATTTTATTTTGTGGCTTTTTTAATACTTTTGTACATTGGAATATATTTAACATTTAAACGTAAAATGTTCAAATTAAAAATTGATATAACTCTTTTAGGAATAATTTTATTATCTCTTGGAATAATGATTGCATCTTCACAATCAAATGGAGAATTAATTACTCTAAATAATGTTTTTACAAAATTTTCAAGACAAGTTAGAGATATTTCTGATGGTTTTTTAATAAAAGATATTGTTAAAGTTGAACAAACAGGTGGAGGACTAATTGGCTATTTTTTAACAGCAGTATTAAATACATCTATTACTAGCACAGGAACATTGATTGTTTCTTTAGTTTTGATGGTTGCTGGTTTAGTTCTCGCTCTTTATCGTCCTTCTAAGGCGATAACTGGATTTATTAAAAAACATCAAGAAAAGCGTAAAGAAAGAAAAGCAAATGAAGAAGCAGAAAGATTAATAATTGAAGAAGAGGAAGAAAAACATGTAGAAAAAACTGAAAAAGATACAAGCTATGAATATACTTCTATAGATACAAGTCGACAAGCTTCAAAAGCGACATTTGTTTTTAGTAGTGCCACCCCTACATATGTGAAAAAAGAATCAACCGCGCTTGCAGATGATATTGAAGAAGAAGATAATTCTATAAAAACTGAAACAGCATTTGAAAACTTCGAAGAAGAAAAAATCGATGAAAATATTGAAACAATACCTATTAGTCAAGAATTAGGCTCAATAACTCCAAAAGCTAGCAAAGTAACATACACACCTAGTGGGTCTTCATCTTTAACAACTACAACAAGGACTGTAGCAACACCAATTGTTAAAGGAGAAAAGAAAGTTAAATTACCAAAAAGAGAGTATACTTATCCAAGTTTAGACTTATTAAATGAATATGAAAACGCTCATGTGGATGAAGAAAATGAACGCATTTCGATAGAAAGGCAAGAACAAATTAATGCGATATTACAAGATTTTGGAATTGGGGCAACTATAACAGGGTTTAAAGTTGGACCATCGGTAACTCGTTTTGATTTGCTTACGAATAGAGATGTTTCTATTAATAGTGTCATTAAGTATATTGATGATATTGCTGTTCGTCTTGGTGGTATGACTAACACAAGATTTGAAAAAGTAGTTAAAGGAAAATCGACATCTGGACTTGAAATACCTAATGCTCATGCAGTGACGGTTTCATTTAAAGAATGTATTTCTCCATATGTTGGCGACCCAAAAGCAAAATATAAAGTACCTTTTGGAAAAGATATTACAGGCGATGTTATCGGAGTTAATGTTACCGACTATCCGCATATGTTAGTAGCGGGTTCAACCGGTTCAGGTAAATCGGTATTTATTCATAATTTAATTATGTCATTAATTATGAAAACAACACCAGATGAGCTTAAAATAATGTTAATTGATCCAAAACGTGTTGAGATGAGTAAATATAAAGAAATGCCGCATTTACTTTGTCCAATTATTTCTGAATATGATCAATCAAAAGTTGCAATGAATAAATTAGTGGCAGAAATGGAAAGGCGTTATCAATTATTTGAAGATGCAGGTGTATCGAAAATTTCTCAATATAATGAATATGCTGAAGAAGAAGGATTAGAACCACTTCCAATTATTGTTGTCGTTATTGATGAATACGCAGATTTAGTCGAAAATTGTAAGGATATTGCTTCTCCAGTTGTTAAAATTGCCGCAAAATCAAGAGCTAGTGGTATTCATATGGTTATTTCTACGCAACGTCCTTCAGTTAATGTTATTACTGGTGTTATTAAAGCTAACCTTCCAACACGTGTTGCTTTGCGTGTGGCTTCAAGTGTTGATTCACAAACAATATTAGGTGAAGGTGGAGCGGAAGATTTATTAGGTTATGGTGATATGCTTGTTGATTGTCAAGATATTCCTGGCCATGGATTTACAAGATTACAATGTGCATTCGTTGATAATAAAGAAATTCGCCGTGTTGTAGAATTTTTAAAACAAAATTATACAACTAAATATGATCCTGAATTTACTGATTTAAAAGATCGTACGGCGATGGGACCTAGTTTTTTAGGAGGCGGAAATCAAGCTAGAGAACGTGATGAAAGATATGAAGAAGTAAAAGCTTTTGTTATGGATTTAGAAGAAGTATCTATTTCTGAAATTCAACGTAAAATGTATTTAGGATTTCCTAAAGCGGCAAGAATTATGGATCAATTAGAAGAAGCAGGAGTTGTTGCTAAAGCAACAGGTAATGGTGGAAAACGAAAAGTTTTAATTCATAGCCAAGAGGCGTTAGCCGCTAAGGAAGGGGAAGAAAAAGATGATAGTGAATCTTAAAGATAAGAGATTTCATACAAATTTGATTTCTATCTACTCAGTTTTGCCTTATAAATGTGAATATTTACCTGTTTTAGTTTTGTTAAAGAAAATTTTAGTCAATAGAGCAAAAGGATATAAAAATCAACAAGAAATAGTCAATGAAAATGAAAATTTATATGGTTTTCCTTATTCTATGAATTATTCATTAGTGGAAAATAATATTTTTGTAATCATAAATTTTAATGTTATTGATGAAAAGTATGTTAATGACAAAAAATTATTAAATAAAACGATAAAATTTATATATAAGTTATTTTATGAATTTTATGAGGGTCGATTTACTAAAAAAATAATTAAGGAACAAAAAGAAATTGTCGCTAATCAACTAGCGGAAATATTTAATCGTCCAAACTATATTGCTAGAGAAGGATTATATAAAGCTTTAGATGAAAATTGGCTTCTTTCAGTGCCTCTTTATGGAACCGTAGAAGAAGTTTTGAATGTTACAAAGGAAGATTTAATTAAAGTTCATCAAGAAATTATTTTAGCTGAAAAAGCTTGCTTTGTTGTTGGACCAATCAATAAAAATAAAATTGAAAAATCTTTAAATAAATACTTTACATTTAATGCAAAAATGCCATTATTTTCAGAATATAGAAGAAGTACAAATGATGTAGTGGAAGTGATTCAAGAAAAGAAAATAAATCAAACGGTTATTCAAATAGGATTTATATTAGATGAAGAAATGAATCGCTTCGAGGCAACAATTTTAAATGCATTAATCGGTGGATTAGGAACTAGTCGATTATTTAAAGAAATCAGAGAAAAAAGAGGATTATGTTATAGTATTTCTTCTTCTTTAAGTCGATATAATAGAATGCTATTTATTTCTTCAGGTATTGATGCTTCAAATATAGATATTGCTAAAAATTCTATTAAAGAAGTATTAGGAAATTTGAAATTTACAGCAAAAGAATTAAAACAAGCCATTTCTATTATTAATTCTTCATTAATTTCAAGTTTGGATAATTCAGAATTATTGCTTAATGACTTAGTACGAGCGACTAGAATGAATGAAGAATGGAATTATAAAGAAACAATTAAAGGATTTAAAAATGTTTCATTAAGTCGAATTAATTACTTAGCAAGTAAATTGGTTTATCAAGGAATATTTGTTTTAAAAGGAGTAATCAATATATGAGCTCACTATGGAAAGAAGAAAATATCGTTTTAAAAAATGGTTTAAATGTGACTGTTATATATTTAAAAGGAACCCATTCTTTTGTTAGCTATATAGCCGCACCTATTGGTGCATTAGCGACTTCATATACAATTGATGATAAACCGACTCCTTCAGGAATGGCTCATTTTTTAGAGCATCGGTTATTTGATACTCCTAAAGGCGATGCTTTTGAATTATTTACTAATTTAGGTTGCGATTCTAATGCTTATACAACATATCAATACACAACTTATTATTTTGAAACTTCATCTTCTTTAATTGATGGTATAAAAATTCTTCTAGAAATGACTAATGAATTAACATTTGATGAAAAGTCAGTAGAAAAAGAAAAGCCAATTATTATTGAAGAATTACATATGGGACTAGATCGGCCAAATTCCCGTTTAAGAAATGAATTATATAAGAATTTATTTAAAGTGAGTCCTATAAAAGATGAAATTGTTGGTAGTGAGGAAAGTATTAATAAGATAACATTAGAAGATTTAAAAAGAGTTTTTAATGCTTATTATGCTAAAGATAAACTTCGCTTGTTTTTAATAGGGGACATTAATCAAAATATTTTAGAACAAATTGGAAATATAGAATTAAAAGACTCTTCAACTACATATGAAATAAAAAAGATAGTGGAAGAAGATGAAAAGATAGTTTCAAAAGAAGGAGTAACATATATGGATGTGCCTCTTCCTTTAATTACTACTGGTGCTAAATGTTTAAACATTCAAAAGAAAATGAATCTTGATAATGAAACATATGAGGCATTAAGAGAAGTTACAAGTGCTTTACTTTTCTCAGATTCAGAGAAATTAGTTAAAGAAATGTATAAAAGTGGATTAATTAGTTCACCAATATATGGTAATATACAACATGTTGATAATTTAAGTATTATTCAATTATCGACTTCGTCTTTTAAAATAAAAGCTATTCAAAGTAAATTTATTCATTTCTTTGAACATATTGAAGAATATGTTAATAAAGATAGTGTAGAAAGAATTATTCGTTATGTAAAAGGAAGTAACTTATATATTCTTGATGATATATCTAGTTTCTCATATTTGGTAGTGTCTAATGCCATGCAAGGAATTAACTATCAAAAAGAAATTAAAGCTTTAGATAGCATTACCTATGAAATGATTATTGCGTATTTAAAAGAATGGAAAAATGTTGAAGTATGTACCCACATTATCAAAAAGGAGTCTAATTAATATGGAAATAGGTGTTGATATAGTCTATATTCCTCGATTAGAAGGAAGAGATGATTTGGCTCAAAAAATATTAAGTGAAGAAGAATATGAAATATATTGTTCACGAATTGACAAAGCTTTCTTTTTAGCGGGTCGTTTTGCTTGCCGAGAAGCTTTTGTAAAAGCAAATAAAGGACAAATTGATTTTCATCAATTTAATAAAATAAGAGTTTTATACGATGCATTTAACGCTCCTTATTTAATGTATGAAGATCATAAATATGCGGTTTCAATTGCACATGATAAAGATTATGCAATTGCGGTTGTAATGGTAGAAAGGTAGTTATTATGGTTGAGTTTGTTGCTAAATGTATTAATTTATATAATATAAAAGTTGAATTGAAGTATGATTCAAGTGATTTACCATTAAAAAAAGTGTTTACATTGATAGAAGATGGAATTGCTAAAGAAGTTCCTCTTATTATTAAAGAAAAACCAAGTAATTCTTTAGTGGAATATGAGTTAAAATTAAATAATCCTTTAGTACTAGGTCATGATTATAAATTATCTGATGAAAATTACCAAGTTACGTCTCTTATTACACTTCCTCTTTTAGAAGAAGATTTTTTTGATGAACTTTATACCTATAATGAACATGATTTAGGTATCACTTATTATGAAGATCACTGCGAATTTAAATTGTGGTCTCCTTTATCAAGCTCCGCTAAAGTTGTTTATATTATAAATGATACGACTCATGAAGTTAAAATGATACGATTAGATAAAGGTATTTATTATGCTTCAATTAAAGGAAATTTGGAATTAGCAAGATATCAATATCAAGTGATTATTGATGGAGAAGAACGAATCTCACCAGACCCATACGCAATTGCATCGACACAAAATGGAACTCATTCTGTTGTTGTCTCCTTAGAAAAAACTAGAAAAATACCAAAAAACAGCGAATATTTGCCAGAATTTAAAAAATATACCGATGCAATTATATATGAAACAAGTGTACGAGATTTAACTATTTATCCAGATACTGATGTTGTGCATAAAGGTCGTTTTTTAGGCGTGATTGAAAAAGGAAGACGCTCATCTTCTGGAGCTTTAGTGGGGTTAGATCATTTAATAAAATTAGGAATTACTCATTTACAATTATTACCGATTTTTGATTTTGCTACAGTTGATGAAACAGATCCTCAACGATTATATAACTGGGGATATGATCCTGCTCAATATAATGTTCCAGAAGGAAGTTATGCTTCAAATTTAGAAGACCCATATTCACGAATTATAGATTTAAAAACGATGATTAGTGAATTGCATAAAAATGGAATTAGAGTCAATATGGATGTTGTTTATAATCATATGTTTGATCGCATTAAATCACCATTTGAAGTATTATGTCCTGGATATTATTTTAGAAAAGATAAAAATGGAAATTTGTCAAATGGCTCCTTTTGTGGAAATGATTTAGCAACTGATAAACCGATGGTTAGAAATTTTATTGTTGATTCATGTTTATATTGGCTTCAAGAATATGGAATTGATGGTTTTCGGTTTGATTTAATGGGAATTATTGATATCGATACAATGAATATTATTTTAGAAAAATGTAAAAAATTAAGACCTGATTTTATGATTTATGGTGAAGGATGGAACATGCCTACCTTTTTACCAGATGAACAAAAATCGATGATGGGTAATGCTGATAGATTACCTAATATTGCTTTCTTTAATGATGCATTTAGAGATGTTGCTAAAGGTAAAACCGGTGAATCGGAAGAAGCAATAAAAGGTTACTTATTAGGACAAGAGAATTATATTGAAGGATTTAAATTTGTTTATATGGGATCTTCTATTGATTATTGCTTTTCACCGATGTTTAATTCTTTTGCACAAAGTATAAATTATGTTGAATGTCATGATAACGCTACATTGTATGATAAAATACAGGTTGCTTGTCAAAGTGAAAGCCATGAACAAAGATTAAGACGTGTTACTTTAATTAATGAAGTAATTATGTTATCATATGGTATTCCGTTTATTCATATGGGTCAAGAAGTTGGTTTAACTAAATATCGCATGCACAATTCATATTGTTCAGGCGATAAATATAATCAATTTGATTATCAAAAGCTAACTGACCGAAAATGGATGGTAAAATGTATGAATGATATTATTCAAATTAGAAAAATGTTTCCTTTCCTTAGATATGAAAATAAAGAAGATTTACAAGGATTATTTAGATTTGAAAATCTTGATAATGGTGGTTTATTAATTGATTTTATCGATGAAGAAAAAATTGCCCCTTATAAAAATTTTAAAATATTTATTAACCCAAGCGTTAGAACTATTTATTATAATTTACAAGAATATTATCAAGTATTATTTAATGAAGCTGGTCGATTAAAAGATGAAATGTATTCACAATCTTTAATGATTAATGGTTTGACAGTTGTAATAGTTGCAAAATAAATTAAAACTCAAAAATAAAAAGGGAAGTGGTATTAATGAAATATCCTGGTTATATCGCTCGTGTTGGTTGGCCAATTGTTTCAAGTTATTGGTGGATGAGAAAATATGCAAAACATCCAGAAAAATATACAATGGAAGAAAAGTATAATCGTCTTCGGAAATTAGTTTCAAAGGTGGCAAAAGGTTTAAATTTAGAAATATATGTTAATGGACTTGATAATATTCCTCAAGATGGACATTCATTTATTATTACTCCTAATCATTTATCAATGTTTGACCCATTTTTACTTTTTATGTATGTAACTACGCCTTTATCTTTTGTTGCAAAAAAGCAAGTAATTAGATTTCCATTTGTAGGTAAATGTATGAAGTTATTAGAAGGTGTATTTCTAGATCGAGATGATTTAAGACAAAATTTAAGAATAATGCGTCATATAACAGAGACTTTAAAAAATGATACCAATAGTTGGGTCATTTATCCTGAAGGAACAAGAACAAAGAATGATGATTATTCAATGAATGAAATGAAACCAGGTTCGTTTAAAATGGCTCTTGATAGTGAAAAGACAATTCTTCCAGTTGCTTTTTATGGAACATTTAGGGTATTATCAACAAAATATAAGAATAAAATAAATCCAATTCAAGTGTCATTTTTAGAACCCTTAACTCCAGAACAATTTAAAGATTTAAAAACGGTGGAAGTAGCTTCTATTATTCAAAAAAGAGTGGAAGATGAACTAAAAATATTAAAAGAGCAAGATGCTCAATTAATGGAAGAAATAACAAGAAGAAAAAAGCATAAAAAAAGGACTAAGAACGCATAATTCTTAGTTTTTTTAATACTTTATTAATGCTGTATTAAGTTTAAGTTAAGTTTTGAGTTATTTATTGACAGTGATTTTTAATTAAGATAATATCTTAATATGCTTTTAAAAGGAGGTAAAAATTATGTTAAAACTTAAACAAATTAAGAAAGATTATATTGTCGCTGACACGGTTGTTCACGCACTTAAGGGGATTGATATTTCTTTTAGAAAAAATGAATTTGTTTCAATACTTGGTCCTTCTGGATGTGGTAAAACGACATTATTAAATATTATTGGAGGTCTTGATCATTATACAAGTGGAGATATGTTTATCGATAATATTTCCACACGCGATTTTAAAGATGGTGATTGGGATACTTATCGAAATCATCGAATTGGATTTGTCTTTCAAAGTTATAATTTAATACCTCATCAAACTGTATTAGAAAATGTTGAATTAGCTTTAACTATTGGAGGAGTGTCTAAAGAAGAAAGAATAAAACGCGCAAAAGCGGCTTTAGATAAAGTTGGCTTATCGGATCAATATAATAAGAAACCTAATCAATTATCTGGAGGTCAATGTCAACGAGTTGCTATTGCTAGAGCCTTAGTAAATGAACCAGATATTTTACTTGCTGATGAACCAACAGGGGCTTTAGACACAAAAACCTCTATTCAAATAATGGAATTAATTAAAGAGATATCTAAAGATCGTCTTGTTATTATGGTAACTCATAATCCAGAATTAGCTAATGAATATAGCACTAGAATTATTAATTTATTAGATGGCAAAATTACTTCTGATAGTAATCCATATGATTATGAAGTTGATAAATATGAAGTAAAACAAAAAGAAAAGAAATCTAAATTATCATTTTGGACAGGTTTTAAATTATCAGCGAGAAATTTAAAATCAAAATTTAAAAGAACAGCGATGGTTTGTTTTGCCGGTTCAATCGGTATAATTGGAGTAGCGACAGTGTTATCAGTCTCAACAGGGGTAACAAATTATGTAAATAAAATGCAAGATGATATGTTATCTGGTAATCCGATTACAATTAAAGAGCAAACAATGAGCTTTGATTTGCTATTAGAAGGAATGGAAACAGGACAAAAGAATCAATTAATTAAAGATTCTATAGAAGATGGAAAAGTTAATGTTCAATTTCTTATAAACACTCTTGTTGAAAGAAGTAAATTAACTGAAAATATGATGGTGAGCAATGATATTACTCAAGAGTATATTGATTATTTATATGATATGCCTAGTGAATATTATTCAGCAATTGCTACATATTATGGAATTAATGTACGAAATAATATCTATACCGATATTAATATAGATAAGTATGGACAAAAAAATATGTCTTTAACTGCAATTGAGAGCATGTATACAAATATGCTTAAGGAAACGGACTTAAAGGATTATGCTTCGATTATTTCTCAAGTTACCAATAGCTTTGAACAATATCCAAATAATATCGATTTTATTAAGAGTCAATATGATATTATATCTGATGCAGAAACAAGTTATTTTGCTACAGAGGCAAATGAATTAATGATTGTTGTTAGTGACGATACTGAATTAACGGATATATTACTTGGTCAATTAGGATATTATACTCAAGATGAATTCTTTAACATTTCATATAAAGCATCGGAAAGTGATAAATATAATTCTTCATTAGATAAAGAAAAATTTACTTATGAAGAGTTATTAGGAAAAACTTTTACCTATTATCCTAATAACACTGTTTATACAAAGAATAATAATTTAACAGATTTTACAAAGCCATTATCCACTACTAATCCATTTTTCTATTCAGGATATGAAAATGAAAATTGGGATAATGGTATTGAATTTAAGATTACCGCAATATTAAGAGCAAAAGATGATATTAGTTATGGATGTTTACAAAGTGGAGTATATTATACTCCTGCATTTACAAAAAAAGTTATTTTAGATAATCTAGAATCGGAAATTTGTCAATATGCATCAAGTGTTGATGGTAACACAATTACATCTATGGCATATACCGATCCTAATAGTGGTACAACTATATCATATGGAATAACTTATGAGTTAGATTATTCTTTTGAAAATAATGATTATAATAATGTTACTTGTTTTGTCGGAACAAATTCAATGATTGGTGCTTTGCTTGGTAATAATTCTTATAGCATAACTCTTCGTGAACTGGGTGGCATTAATTTGCCTAATGAATTAGCTGTTTATCCTTATGATTTTGAATATAAAGATGAAGTTACTTCATATCTTGATCAATGGAATTCTGATAATGATATTGTAGTAAATGGAGTAACACTTACCCATGAAAATCGAAATGATATTATCTATACAGATACTTTAGCAATTGTCATTTCATTAATTACAACAATGATTGATATTGTGACTTATGCTTTAGTGGCATTTACAGCATTATCGCTTGTTGTTTCAACAGTAATGATTGCAATTATAACATATGTTTCAGTTATCGAACGTGTTAAAGAAATAGGTGTTATTAGATCACTTGGAGGACGCAAAAAAGATGTTTCTAGATTATTTAATTCGGAATCATTTATTATTGGAGGCCTTTCAGGATTAATTGGAATAGGAGTAACATACTTATTATCAGGATTAATTAATTTAATTGTTGGTTCATTAAGTGGCATCTACACAATTGCAACATTACCAATTAATATAGCGATTACAATGATTATTATTAGTATTTTATTAACTTCTATTTCTGGATTAGTTCCAGCAAGAATTGCTTCTAAAAAAGATCCAGTCGTAGCATTAAGGACTGAATAAAATAAAATAACCATCGAGTTTATTCGGTGGTTTTTTTAAAATTATATACTTTCTGCTTGATTTAATTATAAAAAAGTATGTTATCTTCGTAATCCTTTTGGATAATGGTTTTTTGCTTGACCATTTATAACTTTTACAAACCCTAATGTTAGACCATAGTAGGAAACTGTGCAAAAGCCATTATATTTTTGGTCGACTTCAAGTACTTCACCATGTAAGTATTTATCTTTTTGCAAGTCGTTTAAAGGAATATCATTATTCCATTTAAGATGTCTAGCTAGAGCAAGGGATGGTACAAAATGATTGCTTTTTATTGAGCCGATTTCTAATCCAAGTCGTAATATAGTTAAATTATTGTAATTAAATGGGAATTTTAAAGCATACAGTAAGTCGTTTTTTGCAACAATATCATAGTTATTTAAAGGAAAATCTTTTAATAAATTGTTATATTTATTTACTGATGGTTTAAATACGCTTTCTTTACAGTTTGAATTTCCTATTTTATGTAACAAAGCGATAAAATGACCTTCGCCATTAAATAAGGAAGGAAGAAGATGAATAGCTTCTTTTAAACTCGGGTGACTATAAAATAAAGGACTATTGTTAAGATTAATTATTTCAAAATCAGAATTATTAATTAGAAAATTTATTATAATATCCTCATCCTCTTCATAAGAAAATGAACATGTGGAATAAATTAAATAACCATCATTATCTAAATAGGACGCCGCTTGATTAAGTAATTCTTTTTGAATAGAAGCGCATTTAAGAACTTTTTCATATGTCCAATCATCTTTCATCTTACTTTCTTTTCGAAACATTCCACTTCCAGAACAAGGGGCGTCTAAAATAATCGCGGAAAATAAATTTTTAAATCTAGAGGGAAACTTTTTTGGATCCATTGCCGTAACAATAACATTATCAAAACCATATTTTTCAATGTTTGAAGAAAGAATTTGGGCACGTTGATATGATAAATCATTACTGATAATTAGGTTATTAGGATGTTTAAAAGCTAATTGACAAGTTTTTCCTCCAGGTGCTGCACACATATCTAATATTAAACCGTTTTCTTTAATTGGTATTAATGATGATACAATCGCTGCACTTGGCTCTTGAAGATAGTATCCGCCAGCATCAAAAAAAACATTTTTACCTAAAGGTAATTTGTTTTTATCGTAGTAATATGCACCATCAACAAAAGGATGTTTATTCAAATGACCAAATAAAGAAAAAAGTAATTCTTCATTCATTTTTTTTGGATTTAAAAGAACTGAATGAAAATCTTCTTTATCTAATGAATCGATTAATTCTTTAACAATATCGCTAGGAAAATAATGTAATAAATGTGTTTTAAAATCCATGTTAATCACCTTCAATAGTTTAAAATAAAATCTTAGATAAATAAATACATTTTGTTCTAAAAACAATAAGGTTTCATACATTTTATTGAGGTGGATACTAATGAAATTATTATTAACTTTCCTTTTAAGCATTTCATTTCTAACAGCAAATGTCAAATTGACAAGTAAAGAATTTACAAATGAAACTGATTTAGGTTTATTTACAAATAGTTGTATTTTAATTGAAGCGAATACCGGAAAAGTTTTATATGAAGAAAATGCTGATGAAATACATTATCCGGCATCAATGACAAAAATGATGGGAATGTATTTAGTATTAAAAGCAATTAATGAAGAAAAAATTACTTTTGATGACATGGTGACATGTTCTTCTTATGCCGCAAGTATGGGTGGAACACAAATATTTTTAGAAAGCGGCGAACAAATGAGTGTTAAGGACTTATTTAAATCAGTAGCGATAAATTCCGCAAATGATGCCATTACGGCATTAGGAGAATATTTAGAAGGTTCAACTGAAGCATTTGTTGAAAGAATGAATCAAACCGCTAAAGAATTAGGCATGAATAACACCTGTTTTAAAAATCCAACTGGGTTTGATGATAAAGAACATGTTACAACACCTCGGGACATGTCAATTATTGCTTTTAATTTAGTTAAATTTAACGAATTGCTGTTTCAATTTACAAGATTAAAAGAAGCGTATGTTAGAGAAGATACATCTTCACCTTTTTGGCTGGTAAACACTAATAAAATGCTAGGTCATTACGAAGGTATGGATGGATTAAAAACTGGCTATACAACTTTAGCAAAGTATAATTTGACCGCAACAGCAATTAGAAATGGCATTAGACTAATATCGGTAGTAATGAATGAAGATTCAATTTCAAATCGTTCAACTGATACAACTAAACTATTAAATTATGGTTTTAGTAAATTAGAGTTAATTAGATTATATCCACTTCATAAAGAATTATGTACTTATTCTTTTTCAAAAGCTTTGATAAAAGATACTAAAATATATACAAAAGAAGAAATTAATCTTATTGTTCCAAAAGGAACAACAAAAGAATCACTGACCGCAAGAGTGGAGATAATTAAAAATTCCGCTCCAATAAAAAAAGATGAGATTGTTGGCTACTTAATTATTGAAGATCAAAATAAAAATGAATACAAATATGAATTAACTGTTTTAGAAGATGTTAATTTAATGGAATTCATTGATTATTTAAAAGAAGCATTAATTAAATTCTTTGCGTAAATTGTCAAATATTGGCGAATGAATTTTTAATATTTATTGTCGAAAGGCGTCGAAATAAAAATCGGCGTTTTTTTATTTTGGTAATATTCATTAAGGAGGTGAGAAGAAAATGAATGACAAAATTAAAATTACTCCTTTTGAAGATGGATTAGTGATTGCAATTTCTGGTGATTTAGATTCTTTAAGAGTAATGTCATATCGCAGTTTAATTGTTAGTGAGATGGAAAAAAATAATGCGCGTGCCATATTATGGGATTTTAGTAATTTAAGTTATTTAGATTCTTCGGGGATTGGATTAATTTTAGGACGTTACAATGAAATTAGAAGAATAGGTGGAATATGTGGGATTATGGGGCTTTCTGCATCATCTAGAAAGATAATAATGGTAACGGGTTTGTTTTCTATAATGGAAGAATATCGCTCTTTAGGAGCATTTAAAAAGAAAGTGAGGATTGCACTATGAATAGTATGGAATTAAGATTTAATGCATCGTTGGTTAATGAAGCATTTGCGAGAATGTCGGTTATTTCATTTATTTCACCATTAAATCCATCTTTAGATGAAATAAGTGAAATTAAAACTATAGTTTCAGAAGCGGTATCGAATGCAATAATTCATGGATATCGATTAGATGCTAGTAAAGAGGTAGTAATTAAGGCCAGTATTGATAAAGATTCTTTATTGTTGATAATTAGTGATTATGGAGTAGGTATTGAAAATATTGAACAAGCTTTAAAACCTTCTTTTACAACTAGACCAGATTTAGAACGAGCAGGAATGGGATTAACTATTATTAGAACTTTATCTGATGAATTTGCGATTCGTTCTGTTATTGGTATGGGAACAAAAATTACTATCAAAAAGATTTTTTCAAAAGAGCCAAGTTTAGTATATGAACGAAAAGATAGCTGATTATGAATTAATTTTAAAAGCAAAAGAAGGAGATCAAAACGCATTAGAAGAAGCGGTTTTAAAAAATAAGCCACTTGTGGTTTCGATTTTAAAAAGATACCATTATTCATCATGTGATAAAGAAGATTTATTAAGTGTTGGTATGATGGGCTTATTAAAAGCAATTAAACAATTTGATCCTAGTTATGGGGTTCAATTTTCAACATATGCGGTTCCATTAATACTTGGTGAAATAAAAAGATACTTTCGAGATGATGGGGCAATTAAAGTATCTAGACAATATAAAGAATTATATTTAAAAATAGAACGCGCAAAAAAAGAGTTTGAAGATAATAATTTCCGAACAATAACTCTTGAAGATTTAGAAAATGAACTTCATGAATCAAAGGAAGATATCTTAATGGCTATTGAATCACATTACTATCCAACTTCATTATCTAAGCCACTTGATGAAGATAATCTTACTCTAATCGATACCATAGGAGAAAATGATGTCAAAATGTCAATTGATAAAATGGATTTATATGATGCATTAGATAAATTAGATGATAAGGAACGATTGTTAATAGAGTTAAGATTTTTTGAAGGAATGAAGCAAAATGATGTTGCTAAAAGATTTTTTGTCTCTCAAGTACAAATTTCAAGGTGGGAAAAGAAAATATTAGAAAAATTAAAATCTATGTTAATAAGTTGAATTAAAACACTTATTTTAGGAACACTAAAAAAGAGGTGATTCAATGAATAAAAATCAATATGAAGAAATAGTAAATAAAAACAAAATAAAGTCTAATAAAGTTAAAAAAATTCTAATTGCTTTTTTTGTTGGTGGATTAATGGGTGTTATAACGCAAACGCTATTTTATCTAGGTAATAAATTATTAAATTTATCGATTGAAGATGCTTCTTTATTTGCTACTTTAATTATTATTGTTTTAACAACTTTTTTAACAGGTATTGGAGTGTATAAAAAAATAGGGGCAAAAGCAGGTGCAGGATTATTTATTCCGACATCTGGATTTGCTAATTCTGTTGTTTCTTCTTCTATTGAATCAAAATTTGAAGGTCCGATATTTGGAATTGGTTCTAGAATGTTTTATTTAGCGGGAAGTGTCATAACTTACGCAATTACAGGCACGTTTTTTTATGCTTTAATTAGATTAGCTTTATCTTTTTTGGGAATAGCGTTATGAGCTTTAGTGTTAAATTAAATAATGTTTATTTACAAAGTGCGAGTTCTGTAGTTGGACCAAAAGAAGCAAAAGGACCTTATGGAGATTATTATGATTTAAAAATAAGTGATTACTATAATAAACAAAAATCTTTTGAAGAAGGCGAAGTCGAAATGGCAAAATCAGCGATTGATTTGTCTATAAAAAAAGCAAGGATTAAACGAAGCCAAATTCCTTTAATGTTTGGAGGCGATCTTAGCAATCAAATCGCAATTTCATCGTTAGTTATGAAAAGCTATGCTAGTTCTTCTATTGGTGTATATGGGGCATGTTCTACAATGACATTAAGTTTAGGTTTAGCGTCAATACATGTCGATTTAGGTTTAGCAGATTATGTATTGGCGTTTACTTCCTCATCTTATCCAGTTGCGGAAAGACAATTTCGTTATCCAAATGACTACGGAATTCAAAAAAAAGATTCATCTACATCTACTGTTACTGGGGCGGCAAGTTTTATTGTAGGTAGAAGAAAAACAAGAATTAAAGTAACCGAGTTAACATATGGAAGAGTACATGATCCGAATAAAACAGATTTAAATGATTTAGGCTCGCCGATGGCGTTTGCGGCTTATTCGACAATTAAGGATCATTTAGAAAATTTTAAGAAAACTATGGATGACTATGATTTAATACTTACTGGTGATTTATCAAAAGTTGGAACAAGTGTATTAATTGACTGCTTTAAAGTAGATGGAATAGAACTTAGCAATCATTTAGATGCGGGAAAAATTATTTATTATCGTGAAAAAGAAAAGGTATATGCGGGTGGTAGTGGACCAGCATGTATTGGTGTTATAACAGCAGGATATATAATAGATGAAATGTTAAAAGGAACATATAAGCGAGTGTTATTAGTGGCTACGGGCGCATTGTTTTCATCGACTTTAGCGTATCAAAAACATAGCATACCAGTTATTGCTCATGCTTTAACATTAGAGGTGAATGAATAATGGGTATTGAAATGTGGATATTATCATTTATCTTTTGTGGTTGTTTATGTGCTTTGGGTCAAGTAATATTTGAATATACAAGATTAACGCCTGGACATATATGTAGTATTTTTGTGCTTATGGGCGTTGTACTTGAAACAGGTGGCGTTTATGATTCTTTATTAAACTTTATAGGTGGAGGAGCAATTGCGCCGATTACAAGTTTTGGCCATAATCTCGCTCATGCTGCTTTGATTGGCGCTAAAGAAGAAGGGTTCCTAGGCATATTAAAAGGTCTTTTCAAAAATGCGAGTGCAGTTATTGTTACAGTTGTGGTCCTTGGGGTAATAAGCAGCATAATTTTTAAACCAAAGCCAGAATAATGAAAAAAGATTATTATAAATCAACCGATCAATATTTAAGGACTGCATTGAAATATGGGACCAATTTTGATGTTGTTAGAAGAGAAGTTGGAAAAAGAATGAATAATGGTATTCTGTTTTATTTATCTTCATTAGTTAGTGAAGTAGCTATATCATCATTATTAGAAAGCTTAAATAATAATACATTATCAAAATCAATAAACAAGACTTTATTTAACGGCAATGTTTATATAAGAAATAATTTAAAAGAAGTTGTTAATGATATTCTTAATGGAGTAGCTGCGCTTATTATAGAAAAAGATAACAAAGTAATTATGGTTGATGTAAGAGCTTATCCGATGAGAAGTATTTCTGAACCTAATAGTGAACAAGCAATTAGGGGATCAAAAGATGGATTTACAGAATCAATTAATACAAATGTTGGATTAATAAGGAGAAGAATTAAAGACAATGATTTAATAATACAGAACCACACAATTTCTTCACTTAGTAAAATGTGTGTTGCGGTTATTTATTTAGAAAATTCTGTTGATAAAATAGCTTTAAATGAAATAAATAATCGGATTAAATCTATTGATGTCCAATCTTTGATAATGAGCGATAGAGCCTTAGAAGAATTATTAATTAATCAAAATCATAATCCTTTTCCTTTAGTAAGATATACAGAACGCCCAGATATTGCTTCTATTAGTTTAATAAAAGGAAAAATCATCATTCTTGTTGATACATCATCAAGTGCTTTAATATTGCCAACAACAATATTTGAACATACTTATCATGTAGAAGAATTTAGACAATCGCCATTAGTAGGCTCTTTTACGCGTTTATTAAGAAGTATTGCGATATTTTTTTCATACACAATCATTCCGTTTTGGTTATCTTTAATTAGTAAAGATGGTTATAATAATGGCTTTTCATTACAATTAGAAACAAGAAATATGAAGTTAATTGTTATTCAAACATTAATTTGCGAATTTGTTTTTGAACTTCTTCGAATCGCTTCAATACATACACCAAGTACAATAAGTGGCACAATAGGTTTGATTGCGGCGGTCATTTTATCGCAAGTTGCCTTAGATTTAGGTCTTTTCTTACCAGAAATAATATTACTGTGTGCAATATCGGCAATATGTCAATTTGTCACTCCAAGTTATGAATTATCATTAGCTAATAAGTTATTAAAAATAATTTTAATTCTTTTGGTAGCTTTTTTTGGTAAATCAGGTTTATTAATAGGATTAGGATTTGCTTTTCTTTATCTTTCAAATATAAAAATATTTGGCTTACCTTATTTATATCCATTTTGTCCTTTGGATATAAAAAAAGCTCTAAACCTAGTATCCAGGTCTAGCGCTAAAAAAAGAACAAAACTATAATTTTTTTAATTTTCTTAAATCACGGCTTCTACCTTGTTTTTTTAATCGGAAATAATTTTCATTTAAAGCCCGTTCATAAGCAGAATTATTGGATGGATGATAAAATTGCATATTTTTTATTAATTCTGGTAAATATTGCATTTTTTCCCATAGTTCAGGACGGTCATAAGGATATTTATCATCTTCTTGAACATTAACAGGAGTATATTTTAAATAGTCTAGAACATCTAAAGGTTGCTTTTCCGCAAGCGCCATCGCATCAAAAATACCACAACATGCCGCTTTTGATTTAGGTGATAAAGCTAGGTCACAAACAGTAAATCCTAAAGGTATGACAGCTTCAGGAAATCCAACTTTTCTTGCACTTTCTAAAGCTAGGGCGCATCTTTGAACTGCTTGTGGATTTGCCAATCCAATATCTTCATAGGCAGTAACAAGTAATCTTCTTTCAATGCTTTCTAAGTCGCCAGCGATACATAAACGCGCTAAATAATATAATGCGGCATCAACATCGCTTCCTCTAATTGATTTTTGCAATGCCGAAACAGAGTCGTAATGTTCATTTTCATCTTGATCCATTAAATAATTAGGGATTTTTGTAACATGTTCAATATCATTTCTAGTTATTATTTTTTTATTGTTTCCTAATGTTGCAACCTCAATGATATTTAAGGCGAATCTCATATCACCACCAGATAGTTTAGCAATAGTGGATATGGCTTCATCATCGAAATTATATTTATTATTAAGACCATTTGGATGAATAATAACACGTTGAATACCTTCTTTGATTTGTTCAAATGTTAGAGGCTTAACTTCTAATAAATGGCAGCGGCTTCTAATCGCTGGATTAATTGCAATGTATGGATTTGCGGTAGTAGCGCCTATTAAATAAACTGTTCCATCTTCTACAAATGGAAGAAGTAAATCTTGCTTATCTTTGTTTAAGCGATGAACTTCGTCCATTAAAATTATCGGATTTGGAAATAGACGACATTCATCGATTGCTGATTCAATATCTTTTTTATTGCTGGTAACTGCATTTAATTTAATGTAGTGAACATTAATTGATTTACAAAAAGCTTCTGCAAGAGTGGTTTTTCCAACCCCAGGAGGACCATAAAATATCATGGAAACAAGGGTGTTAGAATTAATACATTGACGTAAAAAACCATTTTCTCCTTTTAAATGTTCTTGCCCAATGACTTCATCAAGAGAAGTTGGACGAACTCGATATGCTAAAGGTGCGTTCATTTTTATCACTTCCATTTTTTAAGTATATCAATTTTTAATAAAAAACTCTATAATGTAGGAGGTGATTCATATGCGAATAGTTTTGCAAAATGTTTTGAAAGCTTCTTTGAGCATTGATGGTGATGAGATTGCTAGGATAAATCGTGGATTTGTTCTTTTAGTAGGGTTTACGGAAGGCGATGATGAAAACATTGTTTTATCAATGTTAAATAAAGTGCTATCGCTTCGTACTTTTCAAGATGAAAATGGTCATACTAATTTAGGATTAGAGGATATTGATGGTGAAGTTTTATCAGTTTCACAGTTTACTCTATATGGTGATGTAAAAAAAGGAAGAAGACCATCGTTTATTAATGCTTTGGAACCAAAAAGAGCAAAAGAATTATATGATTTTTGGTTTGAATCACTAAAAAATGTTCATGAAAAAAGTTGCAGCGGTGTTTTTGGCGCCGATATGAAAGTATCATTAATAAACGATGGACCATTTACACTTATTTTAGATAGTAATGATTGTGTTAGGAAGTAATTATATGAAAAAAGTAATGATAGGACTCTCTGGTGGAGTTGATTCCGCGGTTGCGGCATATTTATTAAAAAAAGAAGGCTATGATGTTGTTGCGGGCTTTATGCGTAATTGGGACGCAATTACTAATGGTGATTTTTTAGGTAATCCAACTTTAAATGATCCATGCTGTCCTCAAGAAGCAGATTACGAAGATGCAAAAAAAGTTGCGGAAATTCTTGATATTCCTCTTTATAGAATTGATTTTATCGAGGAATATTGGAATGAAGTTTTTACTTATTTTTTAGAAGAATATAAAAAAGGTAGAACTCCTAATCCTGATATTTTTTGTAATAAATATATAAAATTTGATTCTTTTTTAGAATTTGCTAAGACAATGGGCTGTGAATATATTGCTACTGGTCATTATGCAAAAAGAATCATAAAAGATGGACATGTATTTTTAAAAAAAGCTTTTGATTTAAATAAAGATCAAACATACTTTTTATCGCAATTATCGGAAAAACAAATTTCTTCTTGCTTGTTTCCTTTAGGAGACATTGATAAGCCTGAAGTAAGAAGAATTGCCGAAGAATTAAATCTTCCAATTGCTAAAAAGAAAGATTCTACGGGAGTTTGTTTTATTGGAGAGCGAAAGTTTAAAGCGTTTTTACAAAATTATATTCCTGCATCAAAAGGTGATATTGTCGATATTGATACTGGTAAAGTTTTAGGAAGACATGATGGAGTTTTATATTATACATTAGGTCAAAGAAGAGGACTTGGTATAGGAGGTATATCCGGAACTACAAATCATTCATGGTTTGTATGTGATAAGGATGTTAAAAAGAATATTCTTTATGTTGCAAACGATCCTAGTAATGAGGCTTTATTAACTAATAGGGCTATTATTAATCAAGTAAACTGGTTATTAAACGAGGTTGAATTACCTCTTGCATGTAAAGTAAAATTTAGATATCGTCAAGAAGATTTAGGAGTTACAATTACTAAAATTACTAATGAAGAAATTGAGGTGGTTTATGATAAACCTTATGCTGCGGTTACACCTGGTCAAGCAGCGGCTTTTTATCTAGATGACATCATGATTGGCGGAGGAATTATTGATAAAACCTTTAAATAATTGATAAAATTATTACATTAATTTTAATAAGAAAAAGCTGCTGTTTTATTAAAATAATCAATATGAAAAACAGGGCTTTTTTTAATGTTTTTAAGTTTATCATCATTTTTTTGATATTTTGTAAATAATATTTTTTAGAAGTCAAAAAATTATTTTTTTAGGCTTTGAAAAATAGAATGATTAAACACAATTTTTTACATGTTCAATGAATTGTTTTTTTAAAATTAATATGATAATATTAATTTGATTTTGGCTTTTGTAAAAATAAGTTAAAAGGTTAAAAAGTATATATGTATTGAGGAGGTAATTTTTATGTCAACGAAATCGTTTTATCCAATTAATGAAATAGGAAAAGGAAAGCCTGGTTTTGCTAAAACAAGATCTATTATTGAAGCGGCTTTTTATGGCAATAATGTCGTGAAAGTTAATTCTTTAAAAGAAGCATATAATTTAGCAAAGAATTCACCAGGTACAATAGTTACAGATATGCCAGTTTATAATCCAGAAGCGATAGGATTAGATACTGATGCAAAGGTGTTATTATTTAATGATGGTTCAATTACTGGTAGATACGCTGCCGCAAGAAGAATTCAAGGTGAACCAGGAGTAGATAGTGAAAAACTTGATAAAATTTTAATGGATGCAGTATATGATACTCGTTATAAAAAAATGTATCATGCTGAAGCATATATTGGTTTAGATAAAGAGTTTATGGTTAAAGCTCATTTGCTTATTCCAGAAGGTCAAGAAAATATTTTGTATAACTGGATGTTGAATTTCCAATATATTAACGATACATATTTAAAAATGTACAAAGATTCTAAGCCTATTGGTCATGAACCTGATATTTATATTTTCTCAGATCCAAGTTGGGTTGGTACTAACCAAACGGATGTCTGTGATGGAAAATGTTTAGCATATTTCTCAACTGAAACAAATTGCGCTGCAATATTAGGCATGAGATATTTTGGAGAACATAAAAAAGGTACATTAACTATTGCTTGGGCAATTGCTAATAGAAATGGATATGCTTCATGTCATGGTGGACAAAAGGAATATACCTTAAGTGATGGTAGAAAATTTGTAGCTTCAGTATATGGTTTATCAGGAAGTGGAAAATCTACAATTACGCATGCTAAACATGGCGGAAAATATGGAGTAAAAGTTTTACATGATGATGCTTTTATTATTAATACAGATACTTGTGCTTCTGTCGCTTTAGAACCTTCATATTTTGATAAGACGGCAGATTATCCAACAGGTTGTCCAGATAATAAGTATCTATTAACTGTTCAAAATTGTTCCGCAACTCAAGATGAGAATGGAAATATTGTATTAGTAACCGAAGACATTAGAAATGGAAATGGTCGGGCAATTAAATCTAAACTTTGGTCTTTAAATCGAGTTGATAAATTAGATTCACCAGTCAATGCTATTTTCTGGATAATGAAAGATCCAACTCTTCCTCCTATCGTTAAGTTAAATGGTGCTTCATTAGCGGCAGTTATGGGAGCAACATTGGCTACTAAGCGTTCATCTGCTGAAAGATTAGCTCCAGGAGTAGATCCTAATGCTTTAGTTGTTGAACCATATGCTAATCCGTTTAGAACATATCCACTTGCTAATGATTATGCAAAATTCAAAAAGTTATTTGAAGAAAAGAATGTTGCTTGCTATATTATCAACACCGGTGATTTTATGGGTAAAAAAGTAACTCCAAAAGATACATTAGGAGTTATTGAAACGGTTGTTGAAGGAAATGCTGATTTTGTTAAATGGGGACCTTTCTCTGATATTGAAATCTTAAATTTAGAAGGATTTGTTCCAAATTTAGAAGATAGAGATTATGTAGAACAATTAAAAGCGCGTATGCTAGATAGAGCTAATTTTGTTAAATCTCGTGAAACAGTTAAAGGTGGATTTGATAAATTGCCAACCGATGCCTTAGAAGCAATTGAAAAAGTTGTTAAAGAAGCAAATTCAATTAAATAGGTGGTTTTATGGGTGTTAAAATTGTTGAAACAAGTTTACGTGATGGGCACCAATCTTTATTTGCAACAAGAATGACAACTGATGAGGTTGTGTCTTTAGCAAAAATACTTGATAATGCTGGATATTATGCATTAGAAGTATGGGGTGGAGCAACATTTGATTCTTGTATGAGATTTTTAAATGAAGATCCTTGGGAAAGATTAAGAAAAATAAAAGCAGTTTGTAAAAAGACTAAATTACAAATGTTGCTAAGAGGACAAAATTTATTAGGTTATCGCCATTATTCAGATGATGTAGTTGATATGTTTTGTCGTAAGTCGATTGAAAATGGTATAGATATTATTCGTGTTTTTGATGCATTAAATGATATTCGAAATTTAAAACAAGCGGTGTTATCAACTAAAAAATATGGTGGAGAATGTCAAATTGCATTGAGTTATACTACTTCACCAGTTCATACGATTGATTATTATGTTTCTTTAGCTAAAGAAATTGAAACTCTTGGAGCGGATTCTATTTGTATTAAAGATATGGCAGGAGTTTTATTACCTGAAGATGCTAAAAAATTAATAAGCGCTTTAAAGAAAAATACTAAGTTGCCGATTGAACTTCATTCTCATTGTACAGGTGGAATTTGTGAAATGACATATATGGCGGCGATTAATGCGGGATGCGATATTATCGATTGTTGCTTATCTCCTTTATCAGGTGGTACAGCCCAACCATCAACACAAGCATTTAATGTATCTTTAAAGGGAACTAAATACGATCCTAAACTTGATATGAATTCTTTGCATTTAGCAGAACCAGTTATGGAAAAAATAAAAACAAAGTACTTGGAAAATGGGTTATTAAATCCAAAAGCATTATCTGTAAATCCAAATATTTTAACTTATCAAGTTCCAGGAGGTATGTTATCTAACTTGATGAATCAATTAAAAGGGCAAAACGCACTTGATAAATATGATGAGGTTTTAAGAGAAATTCCACGCGTTCGTAAAGATATGGGATATCCTCCATTAGTTACACCTTTATCACAAATGGTTGGTACACAAGCTGTATTAAACATTGTGATGAAAGAAAGATACAAGGTAGTGGCAAAAGAAATCAAAGAATATCTACATGGTCGTTATGGTAAATGGCCTTCAGCAGTCGATGAAGAAATAAAAAATAAAATAATTGGTAATGATGAAGTCATTACTTGTCGACCAGCTGATTTATTAGAACCTGAATTTGATTTGCTAAAGGAAAAGTATAAAAGTATTGCTAAATGTGATGAGGATGTCTTATCATTAGCCCTTTTTGAAAAAGTAGCAGTTGATTTTTTAAATAAAAAGTATCATGAAACTTCAAATGATGAAGATGAAGTTGAAGAATTTAATATATTTTTTTAATAGGAGCTAGAAAAAATGAGATATATAGATATAAGTTTTTTAAGTGGAATTATAGATGGAAATGCTAGACATGATTATGGAAGTGGCGTGATTGTTTGTCTTATTTCGATATTAATGGTTTTTTTAGTCTTATTTGTTATCATCGGTATAAGTGCTGGTGTTTCAAAGATTATTGATAAATTTCTTAAAAATGAAGCTATTAGCAATGATGATAATAAAGAAGAAAAAGAGTCATTAGAAATCGATGTAAATGATGAAGATCAAATGGTGGCTATATTAGTTAGCTCAATCGATTATCGTAATGAAATAAAAAAAGATGTTAAGGTTGCAAGAGTAAGAGAGGTTAAATAGCTATGAAAGTATATAAAGTAAAAGTTAATGGAAAATTATTCGAAGTAGAACTTGAAGCAGTCAGTGAAGAAAATGGAACAATTAAACAAGAAAATTCAACTGTTTCTACTAGCACTTCGACATCTTCAGATGGAACAAAGATTGTTGCTCCGATATCTGGAAAATTGCTTGAAATGAAAGTTAAAGTTGGAGATAAAGTTTCTAAAGGACAAATCATTGCGGTTATTGAAGCAATGAAACTTGAAAATGAAGTACCATCAACTGCAGAAGGAACTGTTATTAAAGTTTTATATAATGCAGGAGCTTCTATAAATACCAACGATGTATTAATTGTACTAGGATAATTTATGGAAAAAATATTAGAAATATTAAAAAAGTTCTTTGAAAGTATTGGATTTATCAGTTTCTTCCGTGGTGATGGATGGATGAATTTAGTGATGATCCTTATAGGCTGTTTATTTTTGTTTTTAGCAATAAAAAAGAAATTCGAACCTTATTTATTGATTCCAATTGCTTTTGGAATAATTTTAACAAATATACCTGGTTCTGGTGTCTTTGTAAAAAAAACAGTTGTTGATTCAGCAGGAAATGTTGATTATCAATATTCTGGATTAATAGGATATTTGTATTACGGGGTTAAATATGAGATTTATCCTTGTCTTATTTTCTTAGGTATAGGCGCCACAACAGATTTTGGACCTTTAATTGCTAATAAGAAAACAATGTTGCTTGGGGCCGCAGCACAAGTTGGCATATTTGCAGCTTTCTTCTTAGCGTTATTATTAGGATTTAATGCATTTGAAGCTGCTTCAATAGGCATAATTGGAGGAGCAGATGGACCAACAGCCATATTAGTTTCTTCAAGAATGTTAAGTGCTTCTGGTGGTGATTCCTTAGGACTTCAAGCTCCTATCGCTTTAGCGGCTTATTCTTATATGGCTTTAGTTCCGGTCATTTTCCCACCAATTATTAGATTATTCACAACTAAAAAAGAAAGACAAATTAAAATGGAACAATTAAGAGAAGTATCTAAAACTGAAAAGATTCTTTTTCCAATTATAGTAACTTTAATTGTCTGTTTGATTGTTCCTGATGCCACTCCATTAATTGGTTGCTTAATGCTCGGTAATTTAATTAAAGAGTCAGGTGTTGTTCCAAATCTTGTTAATACAGTTGCTAATTCCTTACTATACATTTGTACAATTTGTTTAGGTTTATCGGTTGGTGCCACCGCGATTGGTACTACTTTCTTAAAATTAGAAACATTAAAAATTTTTGCTTTAGGTATTTCTGCATTTATCATTTCAGCAATATTTGGTCTTTTAGGTGGAAAACTAATGTGTGTCTTGACAAAGGGAAAAGTTAATCCAATGATTGGTGCGGCTGGTGTTTCAGCGGTTCCGATGGCGGCAAGAGTGGTTCAAAAAGAAGGACAAAAAGAAGATCCTTCTAATTTCTTATTAATGCATGCGATGGGACCAAATGTTGCAGGTGTTATTGGAAGCGCTGTAGCGGCTGGTATTTTAATGGCAATTTTCTTATAGTATGAAAATAATTCATTTTAAGAAAGTTGATTCAACATCTACTTATTTAAAAAGAAATTATCAAACTTTAAAAAACTATACGATCGCATATGCTGATTATCAAACATCAGGTCATGGACGAGTTAATAGAGTTTGGCAAAGTAATAATAAAGAAAATTTATTGTTTTCGATATTGATTAAAGATGCAAATTTAATTAATAAATATGCTTCATTATCTTTAGGTATTGCAGTTGCGATATTTAATGTTTTAAAGAAAATGAAAATTGAGAATGTTTCAATTAAATGGCCTAATGATGTGTATGTTGATAATAAAAAAATATGTGGCATTCTTCTTGAAAGCATTTCAACAGGTAATAAGATTGATGTTTTAGTAATTGGTGTAGGATTAAACATTAATCAAAAAGTATTTGATGAAACTTTGGTAAAAGCCACTTCTATATTTAATATTAAAAAGAAAAAAACAAATATATTTTGGTTCAAATATAAAGTGTTTAAGGAATGTTTTAGAATAATTGATGAAATAAAGAATAATAATTATTCGTATTTAGAAATTGCAAGAAATAATGATTATTTAAAAAATAAGGAAGTTTATGCAGTAATTGATAACAAAAAGTGTCTGGTTAAAGTCATTGACATAAACGATGATAACTCTTTAAAGGTTATTATTAATAATGAAGAAATTAATCTTACAAGTGGTGAAATTTCTTTTCATTAATGGTAAATGCTGTTAAGAATCTAGTTAATTTAGATTTTTAATAGCTTTTTTTATACTGATGCATAAAGCTAAATACAGCTCAAATTTAGATATATTGCTTATAAAGTTATTAATGTAATAAATAATAGTAAGTTTGATAACGTGTTCTTCTTTTATTACAGAATTTTTTTTCATTAACATTCTTTTAAAGTTAGATAAGATTGTGTGACATATCCGTATTTTAAATAAGACATATTTAATGACAACAAAAGATTTAATTATTTTTTCGTTTTCATCTTTTCGCATTTTTATTTTATGAATGAATAAGAAAAAAAGATTAATATGAGACTTTGCTTTAAAGATTGTTCGTAACAATTGGGAGAAAATGATAATGTTTGAAGTAATTAGTAAATATTAAATAATTAATAAATGAATCAAGAAAACATTTGGTTTCTTATGTAAATACAACATATTATTTAACTATTGGAATATTGAAAAAAGATTGTTGAAGAGCAAGATGGTAGTTTTAAGACTAAATACTGTGATAGATTAATTGTGGAACTATTAAAACAAATGACTTTTGTTTTTGGAAAAGGTTTTGATGAAAGAAATTTAAGGAAAATTTGATAATTCTATTTAATGCATTCAATTTGGGACTCAGTGAGATCTGAATTAACTTGAATTCATTATAATATCTTTGTTTCTAAATATATACTTATATGCCAATAGAAGAAGAATTAAAAATGGTTATTAATGAAGAAATGAGACTGATTGAGGAACATAAGATTTAAAAAAATAATAGAAACTTGTAAGGGTACTAAGATAATAAATTACTGAATGATAAGAGTGAAAAATGTATGTATTTACTTATTATCTTCTATTAAATTGCAAAAAAAATGAAGCAGTTTAGTGCTTCATTTAAAGTGGATAATTAATAAATACCTTTTTCTGTATCAATATCAAAGAATCTCAATTCATCTGTTTCAAAAGACAAATAGACTTTTGAATGCGGCTTAACCTCAGTTTTTGCGGTGACTTTAAAGCAAAATTTGGTATCGCTTAATGAAGAATGAATAATTAATTCACTGCCAAGTAATTCAACAATTTCTGCTTCTGCTTCTATGCCAGATTCGGCAATATGAATATATTCTGGACGAATACCAATATTTATCTCTTTTCCTTCATAAGAAGATAATGCTTGGAGTTTATCTTTAGAAACTTCAACAATGTTTCCACCGATATTTACCTTGCCACTGCTATAAGTTCCTTTAAAGAAATTCATTGATGGAGCGCCGATAAAACCTCCAACGAATTTATTTGCTGGATAAGCAAATATTTCTTTAGGTGTGCCGATTTGTTGAATATAACCATCTTTCATAACAACAATTCTAGAAGCCATGGTCATAGCTTCGGTTTGGTCATGAGTAACATAAATTGTTGTTGTTTGCAATCTTTCATGAAGTTTAATGATTTCACTTCTCATTTGAACTCTTAATTTAGCATCAAGATTTGATAAAGGTTCATCCATTAAGAATATTTTTGCATTTCTAACAATAGCTCTTCCTAAGGCAACGCGTTGACGTTGACCTCCAGATAAAGCTTTAGGCTTACGATTTAGATATGGAGTTAATTCAAGAATTTCTGCTGCCTCACGAACTCTTCTATCGATTTCATCTTTAGGATAATGTCTCATCATTAATCCAAAGGCCATATTTTTATAGACGGTCATATGAGGATAAAGAGCGTAGCTTTGGAAAACCATAGCAATATCTCTATCTTTTGATAAAACATTATTTGATAATTCACCATCAATATATAATTCACCAGCAGTAATATCTTCTAGTCCCGCGATCATACGGAGGGTGGTTGATTTGCCACATCCTGATGGTCCAACAAAAACAATAAACTCTTTATCTTTGATTTCTAAATTAAAGTCAAAAACTGCTTGAACTTTGTTTGGATAAACTTTATTAATTTTCTTTAAAACAACATTTGCCATTTACGTCACCTCATTTATATTTTTGAAAGGCATAAGATTGATTTCTCATGCCTTAGTTTTAAATTAATAATATTAATATTTTTCGACTTTTATATCAGTTGCAGTTACAGGATTGTTAACACCTGCAGAAACATAATAACCGATTTTTGCTTCTTGTCCCCAAATATCAGATGGGAATAATGATGCTAAATCGCAAGTATCAACCCAGGCAGAGCCATTATGATAGGATGCAAGTGAAACTCCGTCAACACTTGGTTTAAATTTACCATTATCGTATTCTAGGCCTAGGGTAAATCCTTTTGCTGGATCTGCTTCAATTCCGTAACCATATAGATGATGATCTTCACACATCCAGAAACCTTTAAAATCAGTCCAATGGTCTGCATCATGTCCTCCGATAAATCCTTCAATAAGTATTTCGGTCATTCTTTGGGTGTGATCAACTTTATAATGGGCACTTACAACAATAAAATTGTTTTCATCCCAATAAATTACAAATCCGTATAGTTTTTCATCTTCAATAGGATATCCTACTGTTGCTTTATAAGTAGTGGATAATTTAAATTTTCCAGTTGCGTTAATATCTTCACTAACTAAGAAATTATTTTCCCAAGCACTTTCTGAATTAATTAAATATGTTCCATCCTCATTTTTACTAATTGTTGCTGGAGTTGTACCACTTTCAACTAATGAATAAGAATGGGTTACAGGAATTGTTGCTAATGATTCAACTTTAATATCGGTGAATGTAACTGTTTCTTCAACTTCTCCTCCATTAAAGCTATAGAAACCTATTTTTGCTTCTTTAGAAAAATCAGTGTCACTAAATCCGATTGTCAAATCACGTGTATATGTATAAACATCATTGCTCAAATAACCAATTGGATTACCATTAATGGATGGAGAAATTTTACCATTATCAAATGTAACAGAAAGAGTAAATCCGGCTGTTGGTTCAACATTTGTTACATTGTAAGCCCAGAAATCTGTCCAATTAATTGTGTTAACTATATCTTTTCCTCCAATAGTACCAATGATATTTAATTCACGCATTTTAGATTCATAATCACTATGATATTGAGCATATACGATGATGTAGTTGTTATCATCGATGTACCAAGGAATTAATCCGAATTGACGTTCACAAGTGTTTGGATAACCAATAGATGATTTAATAAATGTAGAAACTGTATATTTTTCTTTTGCTAGTTTGCTTTCAGTTAATGCAAAATTCGATTTGTATGAATTTGCATTTGAAAATGTAACATTATCATTATCATCAATAGAAATAGAAGTATTGCCTGCTTTGTTATATAAAGTGTATTTTGCGGTTTGTTCTTCGACTTCTACTTCTGTATAACTATAGTCACTGAATGTGATTGTGTCATCGCCTGATACATATAATCCCGCTTTGTTTTCAGTTTCACTATCGATACTTGAAATGTCAAATATCTTTGTAGCAATAAAGTTTTCATTAAAGTATAAGCTTACACTTAATTGTTTTTTAACAGTTCTCACTTCAACTTTAAATTCATTGTTATTACTTAGAGGTTGAGCATATTTTGAATAAGTTGGATTATCTCCCCAGAAGTCATTAAAGCATGTTGCGCCAGTAACGCCTCCAATTGTGGAAACAATATTGAACTCTCTCATTTGATGGGAACGTTGCTCTGAATTCCAATCACCATAAGCTAGAACATAATTGTCTTTATCATGGTAATAAGCAAGAATACCAACATGTTCGTCATATTGATTTGGGAAATCAGAAGTTCCTTGAGCGTTGACTTTAATATCATAATTTGCATCAACAGATGTATTATTTACTAATCCATATGTCCATGAATTAGGAGCTCCTTTTGTAACGATAGAAGGCTCGTTTTCAAACCACCAATGTCCTTCTTCTTCACTTACTATATTGCCTGACCATGGATCGGATAAAGATACTTCAGTCCAATTTTCTGAAGTGATGGTATGCAAGTTTGTTTCAGTCCATGTTGGTAAGCTAAATGATAAAGCTCCATTAGAAATGAAACCATCAGTTGCGGTACCAAAGTAAACTTGTAATGCCGTTGCTTCTGCAGTATCAGTTCCGCATACATATTTAATAGAAATTTCAGTATTTCCTTTACTTAATTCAACCGTTTTACCATTAATGGTGATATTACCTTCAACAGAGGAAGTAATGTTCCATTCTAATAAATATGCTTGATCTTTTGTTAATTCACTATTTTTATAAAGAAGTTGTAAATCAACAAAAGAGGCATCGTTTGATTCATAGCTAATTTCATATGTTCCATCTTCGTTATCTTTTGCAGTTACAGTTACAGTATCTGTGTCTGCCCAGTAAGAAAGTGTTTTTTCTTCTAGATTTTCTTCAGTTGAAAATGGAATTTTCTTATATTCAGGATCTGGAGTAACTGCTTCTAAAATGGTAATTTCAACAGAAGCGGTTTTTTCTCCATCAGTGGTTGTAACTGTAATTGTTGAAGTACCAACTTTAGCGGCAGTAACAATATTACCTTCAATAGTAACATTATCGTTTGAGGCTTTTAGACTATAAGTTTTATCATCAGCATTTTCAGGTAGGACAGTAACACTTATAGTGGTGGTGTCACCGACATACAAAGAAGTTGATGATGCACTAATGCTAACAGATTCAACATTGATAACAGTCACTGTTGATGTGCTAGAAGTGGAAGGGGTAGGAGTAGTCGGAGTTGGTGTAGAAGGTGTGCCAGTACTTGGAGTTCCTGTACTAGGAGTTCCTGTACTAGGAGTGCCAGTAGTAGGAGTATTTGTGGTTGGATTATCGTTTTTATTACAGCCAGCAATAGTACCCACTGTGAGCAATCCTAATAACACCAAAGGCATTATTTTTTTGTTCATTTTTTTGAATCCTTTCTGAGGTTTTTTGATCGTTATGATTCTATTTCCTCTATATAAAAATTATAATTTGCCTCAGTAACCGCTTACAATACGAAAAAATCACATAGTTATACAAAAAAACACCACATTTGCAGTGTTCAAATTATTTTGCTTTTTTTATTAAGGTATTTTGTTATTTAATTTTATAAAAATTAATTATTATACAAATATCATCTAAAATTAAAAATACGAAATATATTAAGTAGAAAAATAATAGGGGAAATGGATTGCTTCTAAACAAAATACTTAGTTGCGTTTTTTCATATTTGATGTATTTATTTTTTAACAAATTAATATTTTTATTTATAAATAAATATGTTGGTCAAAAACAATATAATTATTAACTTCTTCGTTTTTTAAATTCCCGAGGTGAAAAGCCAGTTTTACTTTTAAAAACCTTAGTAAAGTAATTGTAGTCATTAAATCCACATAATGTTGCAATTTCATGAATCTTAAGTTCGTTTTGACTAATTAAATCTTTTGCCCGAGTTATTTTTAGCGATAAGATGTATTCACTAACTCCAGTTTTGTACATTTCTTTAAAAAGATTATAAAGAGAAGTTCTAGACATTCCAAATTCATGACAAATATCAAGTGGCGTTACATTTTCTAAATGGTTATTGACATAATTATCGATGCTGTTTAATAATGTGTCTTTTTTGTATGTTATTAATTGATTAGCTAGAATGTATGAAACACAGGCATTGAGTAGATAACTACAAGCATCAATCTTATCTTTTGATAGAAACATGATATCTTCTAGCTTGTTAGAGATGTCCATTTTATACTTCTTTACTTTTGATGAAACAATTTTTTTTAATTCAGTATAATCATTTATGTCGGTAATTTGGCCAAGCATTGCGTAGCCAATTATTTGATTATTGATACTTAAAGGAATAGAAATTTCTACTAAACCCGCATGACAATGATAAAGTTGAATATCATTTGACTCCATTGCTTTATTGAAGTACATATGGTTTGATTTTTCGCAAGCTTCCGCGAACAAACAATTTTTTTGCATTTCTAAGCAAAACGAATGACCTTTTTCTGGGTAAGATAATATTTCGTTTCCATCATTTGAAAATATAACAATACGCACCCCAGTGATTAAGCAAAAAGATTTCATTAATGTAATCAATTCATTTTTTTTAAATTTTAATTCCATAAAAAATATCCAACTTTCTGTACATAATTACCAAGTATTGAACTTATTTTACTATATTTAGAGAAAACATTTCAATATTATCAAAGTATAAGTTTTTAAATATTTAAAGGAGAAAAATGTATGAGTGGAAGAATTATTATTGATAAAAACGCGATTTTAGGTCACATTGAACCCGAAGTGTTTGGTTCGTTTGTTGAACATTTGGGTAGATGTGTCTATAACGGTATTTATGAGCCAAGTCACCCTCTTGCCGATGAAAAAGGTTTTAGAAAAGATGTAATGGAAGCAATCGCTGATTTACATGTTCCAGTTATTAGATATCCAGGAGGAAATTTTGTATCTGGATATGATTGGAAAGATACAATCGGTCCTAATAGAAGAACAGTATTAGATTTAGCGTGGAAAGCACTTGAAACTAATGAAGTAGGCATTGATGAATTTGCATATTTTGCAAAAAAAGTCGGTTCTGAAGTGATTATGGCGGTTAATTTAGCTACTGATACAATTAAATCCGCACATGAAATAGTGGAGTATTGTAATCTAGAAGATCAAGGATATTATGCAAACTTAAGGAAAGAACATGGAAGAGAAAAGCCATATAAATTTAGATATTGGTGTTTAGGAAATGAAATGGATGGACCATGGCAAATTGGAACTAAAACAGCGCATGATTATGCTTTAATTGCTACAGAAGCTGCAAAAGTTATGAAATGGGTTGATCCAACTATTAAAGTTGTTGCTTGCGGATCATCAGCCTCTACAAATCCAACTTTTCCAATGTGGGATGAAGAAGTTTTAGAAAAGAGCTTTGATGTTATTGATTATCTTTCATTGCATCATTATTTTACATATCCTACAGAAGACCATGATTTAAAGGAATTTTATGGTTCCGCAACTGTATTTGATAATTACATTTCAACTTTACAACATACTTTAGAATATGTAAAAGCTGTTAAAAGAAGTAAAAAAGAAATCTATTTCGCAGTAGATGAATGGAACATTTGGCATACATTTGATAAATCGAATGTTGTTGTCAAAGATTGGTCTTGTGGAATGCCTTTATTAGAAAATCATTATGATTTTGCTGATGCAGTGGTTGTTGCTTCATTATTATCAACACTTATTAATCACGCTGATGTTGTTAAAATGGCATGTTTTGCTCAATTGGTTAATGTTATTGCTCCAATTTTAACACAAGTTGGTGGAGGACTTGTTAAACAAACAATTTATTACCCAATATCATTAATTTCAAATTATTTTGCTGATACTGATGCATTAAGAACTTTTAATTCAATTCCAACATTTGAAACAAAATCATATGGAGAAGTTCCTGAAATTTACACTTCTGTATCTTTTAATAAGAAAACAAATGAATATATTGTTTTACTTGTTAATGTTGCGTTGAAAGAAACTAGTATCGAACTTATTTTTGATCAAGATGTTAAACTTACTAGAAAAGATATCTATCATTGTGATGATCCACATCAAAAAAACACCTTTGAAGAGCCTTTTAAAGTTATTCCTTTTAATGAGATAATTGATGATGATAATTCCTCTAGAAATCATAATATTCCACTACTTTCTAATAGTGTAAATATTTTAATATTTAAATAAAATTGATTGATTAATAATTTATTTTCATTACATTAAATATTTCCATATTTTGTAATAAGTTGTTTTTTTGTATATTTGTGTGTTTTTATTGCATTGTAAGCGTTTACTTATATTTGTAAAATTTAATTAACAAATTATTTTAGGAGGTATTATATGCAAAATAAGTATAAAAATCTATTGACAGGTTTCTTAGCTGTTATTTCCGCTTCAGTTGTGGCCTCATGCCAAGTAGTAACTACTGGTACAACAACCGCTCCAGTTGATGTTGAGCTTTCTGAGCTCGAACGCATCATGAAGAAATATGATGATTTAGGATATAAGTATGAATATTCAGGAAATCCAGTTGAAATTACAATGTGTCACTGGGATTCTGCTGGTGCTTCTATTGAAAAGCAAGTTGTTGAAGCAGTTTTACAAGGATTTAAAGCCCGTTATCCTGATATCAGTGTCGATCTTGAAATTCTTCAAAACTATGAAACAATCTATGGTAATAGATTAGGAAGTAATCAAGCTCATGATGTTTTCTTAGTTCCAGATGGTTCGATTTCTGGATGGGCAAGTTCTGGTAAAATCATGAATTTAAGTCCATATATTGATGCTTCAGATTTATTAGATGATTTAGATGACATGTATGAATCTTGTTTAACTAGATATCAATATAATCCAGCGACAGGTCGTATGGGTAGTGGCAATCAATTAGCATTACCAAAGGATATTGGACCATATGTTATGTATTATAATAAGGATTGGTTTGAAATGATGGATGTGGATTTACCGCCTTCAGATAGAATAATGACAATTAGTGAAGCTGTTAATATGTGGCAATCTTTGACTAAATATAGCGCAGATGGAAGCAAAATAACCGGTTATGCTGTTGCGGGAATCAATATAGAAGGTTTAGTTTGGTCTGCAGGTGGAGATTTCTTAAATGCTGATAGAACTGCATTTCCAACTGATGAGGCATCATTAAATGGTTTAAAACGCGGTTATCAATTTAAACAAGACTCCGTTTTAACTTGGCAAATTGAACCACCTTCATCTTTTACTCAAGGAACTGATGCTACACAATTATTTGCGCAACAAAAAGTAGCGTGTGTTATGGGAGGACGTTGGGAAGTTTCAACATTCCGTACTTTACCATTTAATTGGGATATTGCTTACGTTCCTTCATTTGAAGTAAATCCAACAAAGAATATGTATAGTGGTTCTGTTGGATATGGTGTTAATTCTAAATATGAAGCTGGAAAGTCAACCGCTAATCCAGATAAATTAGAAGCATCTTGGAAATTAGTGGAATATATTGCCTCTAAGGAAGGTCAAGAAATATTAACTTCAACCGGATTCCAAATTCCTGTTTATGAAAGCTTAGCATTGGATGAAAAATTAGTAGCTTCAGAAAAAGAAAAAGGTCCTTATAATTATGAAATATTTGTTCAATCTGCAGTTAATCAAGGATATGGACTATGGCAATATAGAAATAATGTTTTATGGAAAGAACAAGGCTATGATGTTCCTTCAGAAAACTTATTTGCCGCGGATGAATCAAAAAGATTAACAGTCGATGAATTTTTAGAAATTGCTAAAGAAAAAGTAAATTCTAATCTCGGTTAGTTTTTCTAGGTGATTTTTATGGAAAAGACTAGAAAAACGATTAATCGTAAAAGTAGAAACGAAAACATAATGGGGTGGACTTTTATCTCCCCATTATGTATTGGTTTAATTGCTTTCTTATTATTTCCAATGTTGTTTGCAATTGTAGTTTCATTTACTGATTTTAAGCTATTAAGTGGTACGGATTTTTTTGAGTTCAAATTTAATTTTACCTTTGATAACTATACTCGAGCATTTGCAAATACAGAATTTTGGGGATCGTTTTATAATGTTATTATCAATGCAATAGGGGTTCCAGTTGGTATCTTACTAGCGGTTTTCTTTACAAATTTACTTATTAGAAATCCAAAAGGAAGCATGTTTTTTAGAACATTATTTTATCTACCAACAGTATGTGGTTCAATTATTATCACTTCAATTTGGAAAGTAATTTTTACCAATATTGGACGATTAATATTTTTAAATACAGGAAAAGAATTTAGCTTTTTTAATCAAGAAAACTTTTTAAAGTCAATGATTGTAATGGGTGTATGGTCAGGGATAGGTACATCTATTTTAATGCTATATTCGGCGATGAAGGGCGTTGATAAATCCCTTTATGAATCGGCAGAAATAGATGGGGCAAATGGTTTTAATCAATTAATTCACATTACCATTCCTTCAATTTCACCAGTGGCTTTTTATATTTTACTCACAGGTATTTCAGGAGCGTTTCAAGAATTTGCAAGGTTTCAAGGAATGTCTGGTGATGTTAGAACTTCATATCGAAGCACTCCTGTATGGATTATTTACGATATTGTTGTCAAAGGAAAAGAAATTGGCTATGGAAGTGCAATGGCATTAATTCTTGGAGTTATATTAATTTTTCTTTCAGCAATTCAATTTGGACTTTCTAAATTATGGGTTCATTATGAATAGGAGGATGAGTTATGAGATATTCAAAATGGTTTAGATGGTGTCAAACTCATCTTGATAAATTTATAATTATTGCCACGATATTATTATTGATAGCATTAAATGCATCAGTATTAATTACATTAAGCAATACAAAACGATTATTAACTTTAATAATTGTGTTCTTAGCTACTTTAATAGCATTTGGTGGCATACTAGGTTATATTGGTTATGCTTTAACACATGAAAAACAAGTGAAAAAAAGAAAGCCATTGAAAGTTGTGTATTCAAATAAAACTCTTAATGGCGCGCCGATAATAAAAAATAATAAGAAAAAAAGTTATTATGTTTGGAAAATAATTTCTTATAGTGTCTTAGTAATTTATAGTGTAATTATTATTGCTCCATTTTTAATCGCAATTATCACTTCTATTACTCCAGTGGAATTCCTTAAAACTAATGGATTTAAGTTTAATACAGGAATAATCGATTTAACAGAATACATATTTGTTTTAACACCAAATGAAAATGGAAATATATATTCTTCTTTATTAAATACATTATCGTATATTTTACCTCCAGTAATTGTTGGAACTTTCTTTAGCGCTTTGGCGGCTTATGCTTTTGCAAGAATTGATTTTAAAGGTAAAAATGTTGTTTTTTATCTAATGCTTGCGACAATGGTTATTCCTGGAATAATCTTTACATTTCCTTCTTATATGTTATTCACTGAGATATATAAGACACCACAATGGTGGAAGGCGTTTCCAATTGTAGTTCCAGGTATGTTTGGCGCTGTTGGCACGATGTTCTTTTTAAAACAATATTTTGCAACTTTACCTAGAGATTTAGAAGAAGCTGCAGAAATGGATGGAATGGGAAGATTTGGAATGTTCTTAAAAATTATTCTTCCTTTATCAGTTCCGGCATTAATTACTCAATTATTATTGAGCTTTAATGGTTGTTATAACGATTACTTAGGACCGTTACTTTATGTAGGTGATGATCCAAAAACATATACAATTCAAATATTTATTCAAGGCTTATCTACTGATAGAAATTCAAATGAAGTTCGTTTGATGGCGGGTAGTATTGTTGGCTTAATTCCAACATTAATACTATATTTAGCAGGTCAAAAATTCTTTGTTGAAGGAATTGTAATGACTGGAATTAAATAAAGGAGGAAGAATAATATGAATAAGAAAAGTATCTTAGCCTTAGCGACATCTTTATCATTATTAGTTGGATGTAGCGATATCAATGGCTCAACCACGACAAGTCAACAACAAATTGATAATCCTTTAAATCTTCCGATTTTAAATGAATCATCATTTGTGGATGAAGAAAATAAAAAAGGAATCCTTTTAAATGATTTTAAATTAATATTTAATGTTAATAATGATTCTACATATGGTGTGCAATTAATTCATACGGAAGATGAAAAAATTGCTTCATATAATAAAACTCCTGCTTCATTAAGAGTTAGAGGAAAGGGTTCAGGAATAGGGGTAGAATCATTTACTGAAACTTTTTATAATAATGCCTATGACACGATTAAGAAAACCGATTATGGTTATAAATTAACTTCAACAGTTAAAACCAAAAATGGATCAGAGTTTTTTATCGAGGATTCATATTATATTTCAAATAATGTATTTGGTATTGCTAGATCTGTAACAATTAATACCGCGAATAGCGAAGATGCAGGATTTGCATCAATATATAAAATGCTTGATGGCACAAATGGTAATTATTATGATGATTTTGATTACTTTATTCCAAGCATTTTATATAAAAATAGTGAAAATGTCGTTAGTGGAGCGATTGCATCAAATCTTGATTTAGATCAAATCTTTGTTAAAGAGACAAGATGTGGATTACCAATGGTCATGGAAAGAAGCAAATATAGTGGATTATCAACAGCAATTATGCATCTTGAACCTAATGTTGGTATTGGTGATGCTGAAGGTGGCGGTTCTGCTGGTGAAATTAATAATGAATTACAATTTGGTTCAGTAGGAATTCAAATTAGTCCTCAACTTGGTGTTTCATTTACATATCCTTGTACCGAAGGTCCAAATACTTATGATGCAGGAAAAGGCATTATAAGAAAGTATCATACAGTTCAAGAAGGATATGTTCAAAGCTATCGTGTTGGAATTATTGGTACTGCAGAAAACGACTATAATGATGCAATGGTAAAATCATATCAAAATGCTTATACCGCAGAAGAACGTTATGTTGCTGATATGGATATGACAATTATATATGAGCAAAATATTGAAATTTTCCATAATGAATATAAAGAATATAAAAATAGTGGTAGTGTTGTCGCTGCTGGATTTCCATGGTCATTAGATTTACCAAATGGCACAAATAGTGAAGGTGTATCTTTACAAATGGGATTTGTTGGTCAACAAATTCCCGCAGCATATCATTTACTTAGAACTGGTTTAGCTTCTAGTGATGAAGAAATGATTGCTCAAGGTGAAAATATTGTTGACTTTTGGACAAAAGATAGCATTATGTCATCATATTTCCCAACCGTTTGGTGGGATCCTTCCGCGGATAATAATGGAGGAAGAAGAAGAGATTATCCTTCTTTCTTAAGATGTATGGTCGATGGCATGGAAGGTGTTCTTGACGCAATTAGAGTAGCAACTGCTTATGGAATTAACAAACCAAAATGGACTTCTGCTTTATTAAAGTTTGCCGATAATTTAGTTAATGTTCAAAATACTGATGGCTCTTTCTATCGAGCATATAAAACAAATGGTAAGGTTGAAGATAGTACTGATAATTCAACCTATCAAGGTACATCTAAGTTAAACACTCCAATTGCAGTTCGTTTTTTAGCTAAGATGTATGAATTAACTAATGATGAAAAGTATAAAACCGCTACATTAGCGGCTGCTGAATTCTGTTATGAAGAATTATATCAAAAGTTAGGTAAGTATGTTGGAGGTACTCCAGATAATCCTAATACTGTTGATAAAGAAGCTGCGGTTTATGCAATGTATTGTTTCAATGCAGCATATATGTTAACCAATGATTCTAAATACTTAAAAGCGGCAGAACACGCAACTGTATGTGCTTTATCTTGGACCTATGTTTATGACTGGGTTATTCCTAATTTTGATTCTAGTGATGCTTTAAGAAATCCATTCTCTGATGGAGGAGTAATTGGATTCTCCGTTATTGCCACAGGTCATTCAGGTGCGGATAATTACAGTGCTTATACATTCTATGAAACTTATAAAATGTATTTATTTACCGGCAATGATTTTTATTTAAAAGCTGCTAAATTGTTACAAAACGACACTAAACTTTCTTCAGATTATGATGGAAAAGTTGGCTATAAATATAAAGCAATGATGCCTGAAGCTACAAATGTTGCTGATTTTAAATTTAAATCAGTTAATACATGGCTTCCTTGGTCAGGTGTTGCCAATATTGAGCCAATTGCTAATTTTGAAGAGACATTTGGTGTAAATGATATCTTTAAGGTAACAGCAACTTATGATGAACAAGTTACATTACTAAATCAATACGGTATCGGCGGAAAACCGCTTAATAAAAAATAAAGAAAGGAAATTTTTATGAAGAAAAAATTATTAGCCTTTATTCTTATGTCAATGGGAATCGGAGTAATTAATGTTACTTCTCCTAAAGTTGCTTCAGCAAGTTATAACGCAAGTAACTGGCATCATGTGAAGTCATCAGGTAGTAATCCTTATGTAATTGATGAGGATACAATTTCAGTTGAAAATAATACAAGCATGAGATTAAATTATTTGGTTAGCGATGAATATCAAGCCATTGGTGAATATGAAGTTAGTGTTGATATTCAAGGTACTATGGGCTTTCCAAATGATTATGAAGCTCAAGCTGGTATTGTTCCATGGTATCTAGATGATAATAACTATATTCTAGCTTATATGGATTGGTCTAATACTGAAAGACCAAGTCAAATGAGAGAAATCCAAATTACCGGTCGTATTAATGGTCAAAATATGGTTGTTTGGAAAGAAGGATTTGTCCAAGGTGAATGGAATGATATTTGGACCGATGGTGTTGCTATTCCTTCTTCAGACTTAATTAACTTTAAGGTTAAAAGAACTATTTCAGAAGATAAAGATACCTACACTTATTATTGCTTCATTAATAATGAACAAATTGGATTCTATGCGTTCCGTGAAGCAGTACAACATGCTTCAAAACCGGCACAAATCGGAATTTATGGATATGCGGATAACTATACATTTAAGAATTTTACTTATACAAATTTAAATACTAGTGGTGAATACGCAGTTGTTGATGAAAACACAGTTGCTAAAGCAAGTGATACAAACTGGAATATTAATGAAAACGATTATTCTATTACAACAAATGATGCAAATTGGAATAATAATTTAGTGGTAATAAATAATGATGTTTCAGAAGAAAAATATAAAATTAACGCTGATGTAAATGTAACTACAGATACAGAAAATACTCAAATTGGTTTACTTGCTTGGTATTTAGATGAATATAATTATCTAGGTGCTGTAATAAAGAAAGATAATGGAGTAGTTAAAGTTGGATTTGAAGGAAAAACCACTATCTTAGTTGGTGCATTAAAAACCGATATAGATATTTCCGAATTAACAGAAAAAAGTATAACCATAAGTTCAATAGAAAAAATTACGATTGTTAAACAAGGAAGTAAATTTACATTGTTAATTGATGGAGTTGAATATGCTACTTATTCTAATCCTTCATTATTAGCCGCAGGTAAATATGGACTTCTTGCAGGAAATGTTAATGTTACTTATAGCAATATTTATGTAGAAGAAATTCCTTATACCCCTTATGATTGGTACACAAACAAATTAGGAACATCGACAACATATTATATTTCTGCAAAAACTGATAAGGATCCAATCACTTATTCTTCGGGCATTTATACATTTTCTAATGAAGGAATAGATCAAGATGACGCAAATAAAACATCTTCAATATATTTTGCCTCAAATAAGATGGATAATGTAGCAATATCGGCAGATTTTACCAATATAACAGCATCAACCGTTTATGGATTCTATGGATGGATTGAAGATAGTGATAATTATCTTTTAGTGGAAGTGACTCCAACTGGAATCGTTCTTACAAATCATTTTGGAGAAAATATTTATAGTGAAACATTTGCTTTAAAATCTGGAATTACATATGCAGGTGGAACAAAAAGCTTGAGTGTTGAAATTAAAGAAGGATATGTTTATGTAAGTTGGTTTGGAGTTAAAATTGTTAAACAAGGAGATTTCGTTATTAGTGGTCATGATACTTCAATTTCACCTAATGTAGGAATTGTTGCTGGTGGTAGCGCAGTTTCAATTAGTAATGTTAAAGTAACAGGATATACATCTTATAGTCTTGTTGAAAAAGGTGATTGGGATTTATATGGCGCCCATTATGATACATGGACTATTGATGAAGAAAATAAAGTAGTATCTGGTAAATTAAATGGTGGAACTGAGTTTAAGAGCACTAATGCATTATATCCTAATACAGAAACTAAAGATTTCTATATGTCTGCGATAGTGAATGTTAATAATACTACTGCATCTGAGTTTAAAACAGGATTTATGCCATATTATAAAGATAGTGGTAATCATATCATTGTTTGGTTATCTCAATGGGCAGGTGCTTCACCTAATATTACAATTACAGGCTGGTTAAATGGTAAGTGTATTGGAGCAGAATGGAGAGAACAAAAAGTTTCATATGATTATGCAGGCACAGATAATAAGGTCGAAGTTCAAATTGTTGGTGATGAAGTTAAAGTATATTTAAATCAATCATATAATCCATCGTTTACAACGACATTTGAAGGACTATCTTCACGTGATATGGAAAATGCTTATGTTGGATTTAATATTTTTAATACATCAGCAGAATTTAAAGATTATACTTTAGTTTCTCAAGAACGACAATTTATTTTAAAATCAAAACCTATTATTAGTGAATCTAATACTCGTGTTACTGAAGCTAAACTTGGTGATACAATTAAATTACCTATTTTTACCGCAACAAATGATGCACTTGATATTTTAAATGCTAATGTAACTGTAACCGATCCTGATGGAACAGTTTTAGAAATTGAAAGAAATCGCTTTGTAGCGGAAAAGCTTGGAAAGTATCATGTTAATGTTACATGTGTTGATAACTGGGGTAATGAAGCTGATCCTATCGATTATGATATTGAAATAAAAGAAACTACAACAGAACCTGGTGGAAATGAAGGTAATAATACATCAACCAGCAGTGGAAATCAAGGAAATAGTTCATCAGGTTGTAGTGGTTGTGCAAAATCTAGTACTAGTGTAGCTGTTATATTAGCATCAATTGCTTTATTAGGATTTGTCTTCTTTAAAAAGAAAGATTAATTTATAAAAATATTAATTAAAAATTTTGGTTAGTTTGATAATCTATTAATTCTATAAACAGCTCTTTAAATTATTTGTTGTTTAAGGTGATTTCAAAGTTTAAAAACAAAAATCTATAAAATATAGGGTGGTGAATTCTTGTAGTACATCATCCTTTTTTATTTATGTTTATAAAAATAAATAGGAATTTTTAAAATTCAAACTAATTTATTAATGAAGGATAAATTTTATTGTTTATTTCTTTATTAATAAAAGGAGATGATTGTTATGTTTGATCTTGAACAATTTTTAAAAATTAAAGAAAATAATCAACTTGAAGTTAAACAAGCAATTCATGGTATCCCTAATTCAATATGAAAGACATATTCTGCATTTGCTAATTCTTATGGTGGAATAATTTTGTTAGGCGTTGGTGAAGACAAAAATAAAAAATTATATACTTGTGGATTATCGAAAAATCATGTTGATAGTATCTTAAAAGCTTTTTGGGACACAATAAATAATCCAACTAAAGTAAGTGCTAATCTAATTTATGATAAAGATGTTCAAGTTTATCAAATTATTAATGATTATATTATTGTTATTAATGTGCCTAAAGCAGATAAGTCATATAAACCAATTTATATAAATAATAATATATTTTTATCATTTAGAAGAAATCATGAGGGTGATTATCGTTGTACTAAACTAGAAATTCAGTCAATGCTTCGTGATCAAGATGAAAGTTCTTTAGATGATCAAGTAATTGATGAAATGAATTTGTCTGTTATTAATAAAGATACATTAGAAAAGTATAGAACTGCATATAAACAATATCGTAGTGAAGAACATCCATTTTTAAAAGAAGATGATGAAAACTTTTTAATTCACATAGGCGCTGCAAAGTATGATCATATTGGTAATATTCATCCAACAAAAGCAGGGTTATTAATGTTTGGAAACTTTTACGATATTATCAATGTTTTTCCAAATTATTTTTTAGATTATCAAGATCATAGGAATTTAGTTGGAGATGATATGCGATGGTCATTTAGAATAACATCTACGAATGGTGATTGGAGTGGTAATCTTTATGATTTTTTTAATCGTATTGTATATAAAATAACAGAAGATGTCGCTATTCCGTTCAAAATGAATGGAATATTTCGCGATGATTCGTCTCTTATGAAGAAAGCAGTTAGAGAAGCTTTATGCAATACTTTGTCTAATGCAGATTATCATGGAGAAATAGGTGTGGTAATTAAACAATTTTTTGATTAAATAATTTTTACTAATCCAGGAGCATTAGTAATTCCATTGAATCAAATAATTCAAGGTGGAATATCTAAAGCAAGAAATAAAATTATTCTTAATATGTTTTCTTATGTTAACATAGGAGAACGTGCTGGAAGTGGATACCCATTGATTCTAAAAGCAACAAAAGA
>CAZZGL010000001.1:106832-113965 GCA_964654155.1 uncultured Staphylococcaceae bacterium
ACATAGGAGAACGTGCTGGAAGTGGATACCCATTGATTCTAAAAGCAACAAAAGAAGGTAATTGTCCTTCTCCAATATTATTAGATGGCTTTAATCCTGACATGACTACTTTAACTATTTTTATCAATAAGAATTCATTTCAAGAAACGATAACAGGAATTGATACCGAAAAATTGGGAATTGGTACCGAAGAATTGGGAATTGGTGCTGAGAAATTAGGAATTGATACTGAAAAATTGGGAATTGATACCGAAAAATTTGGATTTGGTACTGAAGAATTGGGAATTGGTGCTGAGAAATTGGGAATTGATAATAAAAGTATAGAAAATAATATTAATTTGATTTATGAATTAAACACTAAATCGGATGCAAAAAATAGTTTAAAGTGTTTTTATAGGTGCTTTAGGAATAAAATTTTTGGAAATAAAGATATGCAGCATGCATTAAAAATAAGCAAAAATACTGCAACTTATTACATTAAGCTATTAAAACAATATCACATTATTGAATCAGTTAAAGGGTTTGGTAAAGGAAAATATAAATTTAAACGATCATAATATTATGTGTGATAAATGTTTTAAGCTTCTTATCTAAAAAAATCTACAGATAAACTGTAGAAAATATAATTATTAATAGATTCTAGTACCATTTTTTTGTGAAAAAACATAGTAATTATCGATCTCAATTTCAAAATAAATTTCTTCATTTACATCAAATAAAGGAAATGTTTTATAAGGGATTTCTAGAATGTTGTTTTTATAGTTTAGAGTTATATAATTGTTACCATTTTTATCAATATATGCTTTAATAAATTGACCGATAAGTGCTTTTTCACTTTTGTTTTTGACAATTATAAATGAAGAGATTGGAAATGCTAAAAGAATATTTCCTTCATAATTTGTTTTAAGATTTGAATTAATAATATTATGCTCAAAGAAGATTTTATTATTTTCTATATATGCAGGTAATTTATTTATTTTTTCACCAATAAAAGCTAAGACATCAATTGAATGAGGATCATTAATGACTTCCTTAAAATCACCAAATTGAAGAACGCTTCCTTTTTTTAAAATTAATACTTTTGTAGCAATTTTATATGCATCTTCATAATCATGAGTTACATAAATAAAAGGAACAGAATTATATTTTTTTTCTTCTTTTAATATTTCTAAAAACTCTTTACGGCTATTTTCATCTAGTGCAGAAAAAGGCTCATCGAATAAGAATAAATCTGCATTTGATAAAAAAGCTTTACCAATCGCAGTTTTTTGTTGTTGACCTAAAGAAAGATATTTTACTTTTAAGTTAACATATTTAACTAAATTAAGTCTTTGCAGCATCTTTTTTATTTGAATATCTTTTTCTTCAAATGACAGCTTTTGTTTTTTAAAACCGAACATTAAGTTTTCATATATTGAAAGATGATTATATAAATTAACTTGTTGGAAAATATAAGCAATATTTCTTTTATGGGCGACTATTTTCTTTTGTGATGTTCCTTTTATATATACATCGCCATTACTTTCTATAAGTGCGCCACTGATGATACGTAGCAAAGTGGTTTTTCCATCTCCTGAGGCTCCCAAAATAACTAAAATATCATCTTTGTTAAGTGAAAATGAAATATTTTCTAAAATATTTTCTTTACTATCATAAGAGAATGATATATTATCCACAACTAAGTAATCATTATTCATTTTCATCATAGAGACCTTTCCGATATAATCCTTTAAAGTTATCTTGATTAATAAGTTTATCATAAACATGATGACAATATAAAGTAGTGGTTAACACGCTATGACCTAATCCGATAATCATATATATAACAAGAGTTATTAAAAGAATCAATGCGGCAATTTCTTTGGTAAGAAAAGTATTTATATATGGGATAATAAAAAATGGAATAATAGTAATAAAAGCAATACCAATTATTTTATACATTTGATTGGTAGTAAAGAAAAATGAATTTTTAATTGTTCTTGATATTTTATTTTTATATACTGGAATCATTGTATAAGAGAATATAGAGCAACAAAGTAAAATTAAAAGTAAGACTGCTGAAATAATTGTCATTATCATATAGTAAGATATATTAATAATTCCAAAATAATTTTTAGCAAAGTTTATTAAGTAATAAATAATACTATAAATTAATGTAACCAATATGAATTCTTTTCCGTTTTTCTTAATTCCTACAAAGAAAGATTTCATAAAGACAAAACCTTCTTGATAAACAAATTGCTTCATCAAGGTAAAAGAGCCAGCAAGACCAATTGATAATATTATTAAAGATGGAATATACAGTAAGTCAGTATATATTTCTATATTTAGGTATCTAATAATACTTTCGTTTGTAAATTCGTTTAGGACCTGTCCAGCAATTGAACCTTTAATAACATAAACAAACATTAAAGGTAAAGCAAATAAACTTAATATTAACGATAACTTGATTAAAAAACCTAAATGTCTACGATATGCAAATTTAAACAACTGTCTCCTTGTTACTGGAAGATTAATAATTACATCTTTATCCATATAATTATTGTGTAATGGCCTTTCTAATTAAATCTTTATCGACTTTTTCAACGCGATCAAAGTCTAATAGTCCATTAATTTCTTGATAGACATCAGTTGTTTGTGTAACACAAAATCCGGTAATATGATTCATTTCGACAATAGATTGAATTAAAGAATGTAGTCTAGTAATATATGCTTTTTCAGATTGAACTTTATCGCCATATCCCCATCCTTCATCTTTATTATTTTGAAATCCGATTCCGGCAAATTCATCAATTATAATTGGTTGACCTTGATAATGGTAACCATCGACAAAAGATATTCTTGTTTGTGAATATTCTCCTTTTGATGCGCCATTAAATACAGAAATAATATTTTCATAGAATTTTTTAAGTTCATTAGAATCTTGAGTGTAATTATGTAAAGTAATAATATCACTTGTGGTATGTTCCCATCCATCATTTGAAATTACAGGACGCATTGAATCATAAGCTTTAGTTAAATGATATAAAGCTTCTGTAAAATGCGCTTGACATTTATTAGAGGTTAATTGATTTACACCCCAAGATTCATTGATTGGAACCCATACAATAATTGAAGGGTGATTATAGTTTTGTTTAACTACTTCCATCCATTCTTTTGTTGTTGATTCGATAGATTTATCACGATATTCATAACCTGATGGAAGCTCACACCACACTAAAAGACCGAGCATATCGGCAAAATAATAAAATCTTTCATCTTCGATTTTTTGATGCATCCTTACTCCATTAAAACCTAATTCTTTAATAAGTAATAATTGTTTTAACAAATCTTCTTCACCTGCAGGAGTTAATCCGGAGTCTCTCCAATATCCTTGCTCAAGGGTTAAACGTAAATAAATAGGGTTTAAATTTAATTTTAAGTATTGATTTTCGGCTTTAAAAATTCTAAATCCATAGTAGGATCCAACTTTATCTAAAATGTGACCGTTTTCATCTTTTAAAATGAATTCAATATCATAAAATTGAGGGTTATTAGGGGTCCACCAGTGAATTTTGAAACCATCTAAATCATTTGTTAAATCGATAGAGTAAGATTGGTTGTCTCTAATTACCATCATGGTATTGTCAGCAATAATTACATCATTATAGGAAATAATGGTTTGTAAATAACATTTTTTTGTTAAGGATGCCACTTCATATTCAAATTCAAGGTGCATAGAAGAAGCGTTTGGTGTTATTTTAATTCTATCAATATGTGTTGAAGAAACTGTTTCAGCCCAAACAGATTTCCATAAGCCACTTGTTGCGGTGTACCAACAACCAAAAGGATTATCTAGCCATGTTTGTTTACCTCTAGGGTGAGTACATTTATTGTCATCTTTAATTCTTAAAACAATATAGCCAAAGCCATTCTTATCAAGAGCGGAAGTTATATCAAAACTGAATCGACAATACCCGCCGTGGTGCTTTCCGATATATATTCCATTAATCCATAAGTCTGTTTCATAATCAGATCCTTCAAAATTAATATAGATTCTCTCATTATTTTTAGGCCTGTTGAAAAGTTGCTTTTTTGCATACCAAACCACTTCATGATAGGATTGATCATCAATTCCACTTAATTTAGATTGATAGGAAAAAGGAACATTTATGGTTAGATTTGTATCAAGCTTTTTAAACCATTTTTTCTTTAATCCAATGTTGTTGTCATCAAAGGCAAAATCCCATTTGCCATTTAAATTAAGCCAATTTTCGCGTACAAATTGTGGTCTTGGATAATCTTTTTTATAACATTTAGCATTTTTCATATCAATAATCCTCGTAAAAATATTAAATTTTTTGTTGCTGCATATTGCAATTTTTGTAGCAACTATTCTATTATAATAATAACAAATCTATTATCGATTTGCGACTTTTTTATCCAAAATAGTATGCAAAAAAACACTAAGTTGTACAAAAAAACATAAAAGAGGTGAACATGAGTATGGATTCGATATTTTCTTTCTATAAAGATGACTTTTTAGATGGCTCTGAAACGGTTTATAATTACGCACCTTTTACTAATTATAACTATTTGCTTTATGCACAAATTGTTGGGATTCAAAATATAGGATCAAATTATTATAACGAATTGCAATACGCAAAAGAGTATTTGATTTCCTATACTTTAGAAGGCGAAGGAATAATAATAATGGATGGATTAGAACTTACGATAAAAAAAGGAGATTTATTATTTGTCCCTAATTATTATCACCATATTATTAAGCCAAAAAAGAATTGTTCTTGGAAATTTGCTTTTATTCATATTTATGATAATGAGCTTATTCAACAAATTGCCAGTAAATTCTATGCGAAACATAGATATGTTTATCATGGATTAAGTCAAGATAATGTTTTGCCATATATTAAGAATATAATTGATTTATTAAACGAAGATTTAAAGAAAAATGAATATAAAGTTTCATCGGAAATATATAGTCTTCTAATGTCTATTTGTGAAGCAACTAATGTTGTTCAATCAGATTATGTTGACTCTGAACTTGCAGGGGTTATTCATTATTTAAATAATAATTATAATAATCCAATAAAATTGCGTGACATTTTAGCGCATACTAATTATTCTAAGAATCATTTAGAGCGATTATTTAAATTAAAAATGAATGTTACTATCAAAGACTATATTGCTCGTCTTAGATTAAGAAAAGCACAAGAGTTAATATCTACAACAAACATGTATTTTAAAGAAATAGCTATTCAAGTAGGGTTAACAGATTATCGTTCATTGGTATATTTATTTCAAACATCTCTAGGAATTACTCCTTCAGAATACCGTGAAAGAAGTAAACTTAATCAAAGAGAAGAACATGTTTCTGAAAATTTAAATGAGGATGAATAAGCTAAATATTAGACTTAATTAAATAATTGATAACAATATGAATGCGTTTACATATACATTGAAGAAATATTAATGATGAATTATAATTAATTCGCACGATACTTATTAATTTAAGATTGTAGCAGGAGGTATTATATGATTTTACTTATTGACATTGGAAATACTAATATTTATATGAGTATTTACAATGAACATCAATGTATTTCGACCTATCGTACAGTAACAGATACGCGGAAAAGCAGTGATGATTATGGATTACTTATTAATTCATATGTTGATTCTTGTTTTATTGATGGAGCAATTATTTCTTCAGTTGTTCCCTCATTAACAAATGTATTATTATATGCATTAAAAAATCGTTTTAATATTGTTCCACTTATTGTCGGTTCAAAGCTTAAAAGCGGAATGCCAATTCGAATGGACAATCCTCTTGAAGTTGGTTCAGATTTAATTTGTGATGCACTAGGCGCGATTAAGATGTATGGATATCCATCTTTAGTTGTTGATTTAGGAACCGCTTCAAAAATAATTGTTATTGACAAAAATGGAGCATTTTCTGGAGGCGTTGTTTTGCCTGGATTAAAGATTTCCAGTGATGCTTTAATTGGAAATGCTGCACAGTTATCAGAAATAACTTTATCAGTTCCAACAAAAGTGATTGGAAAAAATACAATGGATGCGATGAATAGTGGAACCATTTATGGACACATAGATTCTATCTTGGGTCTAATTAGAAGAATTGAAAATGAGTTAGGATATGAATGCAAACATATTCTTACAGGTGGATACGCAAAGATAATTGAAAAAAATTTAGATAAAACCTTTATTCATGATGATAAGCTTATTTTTGAAGGATTGTCCTATTTATATGAAAAGAATAGAGGTAATTCAAAATGAGAAACAATAAAATAAAATCAATGACAATTGATGCAATGTTTTTAGCTATTATGTCAATTATGACTTTCATTCCTTCTTTAGGTTTTATTTCTTTAGGAGGACCAGTATCATTTACTATTATTCATATTGTAGTATTAATAGGAGCTGCATATGGTGGTTATAAAAAAGGCTTTCTATATGGATTAATGTTTGGAATTTTATCACTTTTAAAAGCGGCAATAGCCCCAGTTTCAATTTTAGATCCTTATTTTATCAATCCATTAATATCAATTTTTCCAAGAGCAGTTTTTGGATTAATATCTGGCTTATTGTTTGATTTAGTTAAAAAAATTCGTTTAAATTCAGTTAAATCTGTATTAATTCCTATTATTTCTTTTGCTTCGACAATTTTACATAGTGTTTTGGTTTTAGGAATTCTTGGATTGATAAATGGAAAAGATATAGCTAGTGATGGAAGCTATTGGGTGTTAATGGGGTCTGTTCTTGTTAGTAGTGGTTTAATTGAAGCTGCAGCAGCGGGAGTGATGGTATTTCCAATTTTAGTTGGATTAATGCCGGGTTCATTAACTATTAGTAATGAAAAAGATAATAGTGGTCTTTTAGGAAAAATAGGATTAGCATTTTCTTTTGTTTTACCATTTGTTACTTGGTTTATTTCTGCAGTTGGTATTCAAAAAGCAAAGCATTTTAATAATAAAGAAGGTCATTTTATAAATAAGATGGCAATTATTATATCTTTTATTATATTTATTGCTTTTTTAGTGATATACATGATTACCCATTAAGGAGGATTATTTATGGATTTTAAAAAAATATTATCAGTTTATAAAGAAGAGGCA
>CAZZGL010000002.1:0-102328 GCA_964654155.1 uncultured Staphylococcaceae bacterium
AAATGAATTAAATTGCCAAAAAAAGGCAAAAAAAAGACCTCCATATTTCAGGAAGTCAATCTAAATTATTTAACAAATTCAACAATTGCCATTGGAGCATTATCACCTTGACGATTAACAAGTTTTAAAATGCGAGTATAACCACCATTACGGCTTGCATAACGAGTAGCAATTTCACCAAATAACTTGTCAAGAGCGGTAACATTATTCTTTTCATCAGCGAAAATGTTACGGACAACACTTGCGGCTAAACGACGATTGTGTAAATCACCTTTTTTAGCATAGGTAACTAAACGATCTGCCATTTTAACAACATCTTTAGCAATTCCTGCAGTAACGGTAACGCGTTCATGAACGATTAATTCACTAACAACATTACGAAGCATATTGTTATATTTACTTGAGGTATATGCGGCTTTAAATCTAACACCGGTTTTACCATGTACATTTTTACGACCTTGTGCTGGCATTTTTTTATCCTCCTATTCGTATTCATGGAAAGAAAGACCAATTGCTAACAATTTTTCTTTAACTTCTTTAAGTGATTTCTTTCCAAGATTACGTACTTTCATCATATCTTCTTCTGTCTTTTGAGTTAACTCTAAAACAGTTTGAATTCCTGCTCTCTTCAAGCAGTTATATGAACGAACTGATAAATCGAGTTCTTCGATTGTCATATCTTCATATTTATTTGGTTCTTCTTCAACTTTTTCCGCAATGATATCAACATTTTGGGCAATATCACTAACGCTTTCAAATAACTTGAAGTGTTCAACAATTATTTTAGCGGTTAATGCTAAAGCGTCTTGTGGAAGCATTGAACCATTTGTCCAAATCTCTAAAACTAAGCGATCATAACGTGAATCGTGACCAACACGAGTTGGTTCAATAACGTAACTAACCTTTGTAATTGGAGAATAATTGGAATCTGTAGGAATTGTTCCAATATGCATGTTATTATTGGCTTTATTTCCTTCTGCGGTAACATATCCACGACCATTACGAGCATAGATAGTCATTTGTAATCTTCCGCCTTCGGCAACATGAGCAATTTCTAAATCTTTGTTAATTACTTCAACACCTTCTGGAAGATTGAAGTTTTCAGCAGTAACCGCGCATGGGCCTTCAACATCGATTGTAATTTTCTTTGTAGAGTTTTCATCAATATCATCAATTTTCAAGATTAATTCTTTCAAATTAAGAACAATGGTGGTAACATCTTCGACGACTCCATCTAAAGCACTGAATTCATGACGTGCTCCTTCAACTTTAACCGCATAAACTGATGCACCTGGTAAGGAAGAAAGAAGAACTCTTCTTAATGCATTTCCTAATGTTATACCAAAGCCTCTTTCAAGTGGTTCGATAACAAATTTACCATAGTTAGTTTTTAAATCATATGTAGCGGTTTTAAAACATGGTTTTTCAAATTTTTTCATTTGATTTCCTCCTTTTTGCAATCAACATTGTTTTTAATCATTATTTAATTTACAACAATTAACCACGTGGACGCTTTGGTGGACGGCAACCATTGTGTGGGATTGGTGTCGTATCTAAAATCATAACGATATTTAATCCAGCGACTTGTAAGCTACGAACTGCAGCTTCACGACCTGGTCCTGGACCTTTGACATTAACGTCAACTGTCTTAATACCTTGATCAAGAGCGACTTTTGCACATGCCTCAGCCGCCATTTGAGCAGCAAATGGTGTGGACTTTTTAGCACCTTTGAATCCTAATGCGCCAGCAGATGACCATGCAATAGCATTTCCGGCTTCATCAGTAATTGTGACAATGGTGTTATTAAAGGTTGAGTGAATGTGAGCGATACCTTTAGTATAGCTTCTTTTAATTTTCTTCTTACGTTGAACAGAAGCTTTCTTTGTTTGTTTAGCCATATTAGTTCTTCCTCACTTTCCTTATTGTGTTGCTTTCTTCTTATTCGCAATTGTCTTTTTAGGTCCTTTACGTGTACGAGCGTTTGTTCTTGTACGTTGTCCACGGACTGGAAGACCTTTACGATGACGAAGACCACGATAGCAACCAACTTCTTGAAGACGCTTAATATTTAAAGCAACTTCACGACGAAGGTCACCTTCAACTTTAATTTGAGCAACTTCGTTACGAATAGCGGTAAGTTGTTCTTCTGATAAATTCTTAACACGAATATCTTCATTAATGTTAACTTTTTTTAAGATTTTTTTAGCAGTTGTTAAACCAATACCATAAATATAAGTTAATGAAATAACAACGCGTTTATCATTTGGAATATCAATTCCAGCAATACGTGCCATGTTCTAATTCCTCCTAATTTCCTTGTCTTTGCTTATGCTTTGGATTACTGCAGATGACCATAACGCGGCCATGTCTACGAATTACCTTACATTTATCGCAAATAGGTTTGACTGAGGGTCTGACTTTCATAAAAATTTTCCTCCTCTAAATTATTTGAATCTAAATGTGATTCTGCCCCGTGTTAAATCGTAGGGCGATATTTCCACCGTAACTCTATCACCTGGTAGAATGCGAATGTAATTCATGCGGATTTTACCAGAAACGGTAGCGAGAATTACGACGCCGTTTTGTAACTTTACTCTAAACATTGCGTTAGGAAGCGTTTCAACGACTATCGCCTCGACTTCAATGACATCTTCTTTCGCCATTTTTACCTCCGTAGTTAATGTTTTCCTTTTAATGTGAGGACTTCATAGCCCCCTTCGGTAATGACAATCGTGTTTTCATAATGGCTTGCTAATTTGCCATCAACTGTTTTGACTGTCCACCCATCCGGCATGACTTTAGTATCGCGTCGACCTTGATGTAACATCGGTTCGATAGCTAAACACATACCTACACGTAATTTAGGACCATGACCTGGAAGACCATAATTAGGAATTATTGGATCTTCATGAAGTTCGGTTCCAATTCCATGCCCCGTATAATCACGAGGAATAGAGAATCCATTGGCTTCTGCATGTTGTTGGATAATATGAGACACATCAGATAAATAAATACCTGGTTTAATAATCTCCATTGCCTTCCAAAAACACTCTTCAGTAACGCGGATTAATTTACTAGCTTCTTCGCTTACTTTTCCTATCGCAAACGTTCTTGCAGCATCGCCATTATAACCTTTATAGACTGCGCCGACATCTATTGAAACGATGTCGCCTTCTTTTAAACGATATTTACTTGGAAAACCATGCACCAATGTATCATTAACTGAAACACATAATGTTGCCGGAAATCCACCATATCCTTTAAAACCAGGAACTGCGTTTTGTGATCTTATTGTTTCTTCAGCAACTCGATCTAATTCCATTGTGGTTACTCCTGGTTTAAGTAACGGCAAAAGTGCATCAAATACACTCGCCGTTATCCTACCAGCTTCGCGCATCAACTCAATTTCTCGAGACGATTTCACGATAATCATTCTTATTCTCCTTTTAATAGATGGGAGATGTCTTTAAAGACGTCTTCGATGTCTTGAAGACCATTAACTGACTTTAATAAATTTAAATTTTCATAAAATTTTACTAAAGGAAGTGTTTGGTTTTCATAAGCATCCAATCTTTCGCTTAATACTTCAACGGTATCATCTTTTCTTTGGAAAAGTGGACCGCCACATAAGTCACAAACATCCTCAACTTTACTTGGCTTATACTCAATATGATATGGAGCGGCACATGTCTTACAAACACGACGTCCACTAATACGAGTAATCAATGCCTCTTTATCCGCTGTAATGTTAATAACCATTGTTAATGGGCGAGAGATTTCTTTTGTTAATTCTTCTAAAGCTTCTGCTTGTGGAATGGTTCTTGGGAAACCATCTAGAAGATAACCTTTTGCACAATCATCTTTTGATAATCTTTCTTTAACAAGAGCGATTGTGACATCATCAGGAACTAAATGTCCTTGATTAATATAACTTGCGGCAAGAACTCCAAGTGGAGTTCCTTCCTTAATCGCTTCGCGGAACATATCTCCGGTTGAAATATGAGGAATATTAAATTCCGCGATGATTTTCTTAGCTTGTGTGCCCTTTCCAGCTCCAGGAGGACCCATAAGAATAATATTCATTACTAATATCCTCTCTTTCCAGAAGAGACAACTTCTTCAAAACTCTTTCCGGCTAATAATCCATCGACTTGAGTGTTGATTTCGATAGCAACACCAACAACGATGATTAATCCTGTTCCACCTAACGCTAATTGTTGAGGTAAAACTCCAGTTAAAGTTAAGACAATTGGAAGCGCAGCGATTAATGCTAATGCAGTCGCACCAATAAATGTAATTCTATTTAAAACTTTGCGAACATATCTTTCAGTTTCGTTTCCTGGGTGATTACCTGGACGAATACCTGGAATATAAGAACCATTGTTATAGAAATTAATTGACAATTGTTCTGGATTGATTTGTAAATTTGAATAGAAATAAGAAAATACAAAAATTAAAATTAAATAAATGATAAGTCCCCAAGGCATTTGCCAAGTTTGATCGTTAAACCATGGCATTGTTGTCATTTCACTTGTAGAAAATACTTTTAACCATTCAGCACTTGTATCAGCGCCAGAAATAAAGCTAACAATAACCGTTGGAGCCATCAAGATAGAAGAAGCAAAAATAACAGGAATTACTCCAGCAGAGTTAATCTTAAGAGGTAAGAAACTTGCTTGAGACATTTTTGCTGATCCACTTTTTCCTGAATGTTGAACTGGTATTTTACGTTTAGAAAGTTCAATAAACACGACAAAGCAGATAATGAGTAAGTATGCGATAACATACATTGCAAATCTAATTGCGCCTTCTAAAATATAGTTTGTATCAGCGCATGTTAATGGATAATATAACCATTGTTGGAACGCTGTAACAAATTGATTTGGTAATGAACTAACAATACCTGCAAAGATAATGACAGAAATACCATTACCTAAGCCCTTTGAAGTGATTTGATCACCTAACCACATAACAAGCATTCCGCCTGCCATAAGAATTGTAACAATATACACATAGTCCATAAATTGAATTGTTCCACCTGATAATGGTGTTAATGTAATATATGAACTATTTTCCATAGTCTTAATAATACCGTATCCTTGAACCGCTCCTAAAAGAAGAGTTAAGTAACGGGTCGTCATTTCTTTTTTCTTCCGTCCTGTTTGTCCTTGTTTATTTAATTCTGCAAGCGCAGGAAGAACATCCATCGAAAGAAGTTCAACAATAATTGATGAAGTAATATATGGAGAGACTCCAAGAGCAAATATCGAGAATGTCGATAATGCTCCACCGCCAAGAAGGTTCATTAAACCAAAAACACTATCTTCGGCAAAATTAACATCATTAACGGTAACTCCTGGAACGGTAATAGCCGAACCAATTCGGAAGATAAGGAGAATCGCAAGTGTAAACACTATACGACCCATAATTTCCTTATTTTTTAAAATAGAAATGATTTTCTTCATAATTAAATCACCTCAATTGTACCACCAGCATTGGTAATTGCAGTTTCCGCTGATTTAGAGAATTTGTTGGCCTTAACAGATAATTTCTTTGTTAAAGTTCCATTACCTAAAATTTTAATGCCATCATATTCCTTACGAACAAGTCCTGCTTCTTTTAACAATGTTGGGGTGACTTCAACGCCATCTTCAAAGACTTCTAAGTCTCCGACATTGACAATTGCGTAATTGACACGTGAAACATTATTAAAGCCACGTTTTGGTAAACGACGGAATAATGGGTTTTGTCCACCTTCAAATCCTAAGCGAACGCCACCACCACTTCTAGCATTTTGACCTTTGTGTCCTTTGCCTGAAGTTTTTCCGTTTCCTGATCCAATACCACGACCAACGCGGTAAGAATTTCTACGGGCTCCTTCTGTGTATCCGAGTTCATGCAATTTCATATTGTGCACCTCCCTAGTAATTTTTTATTGAATTGTAGCGCTAATTATTTACGGAGCGCTTTAACTTGGCCATAGCTCTTTAATAAGAGAAGACCGGCGGCTGTTGCACGTAAAATATTAATTGGTTTACGAGCTCCGTAAACTTTAGAATAAATATTCTTAACACCCGCTAATTCTAAGATAGCCCGAACTGGACCACCTGCGACGATTCCAGTACCTTCTGGAGCTGGTTTTAAGAAAACTTTAGTTGCTCCAAAGATTCCTTCAACTTCATGAGGGATGGTATCACCTTTAACCATAGGGACACGGATCATATTTTTCTTAGCAGCTTCAAGTGCTTTTTTAATTGCATCTGGTACTTCAGATGCTTTTCCTGTTCCGTAGCCGAATCTGCCTTTACCATCGCCGACAACAACGACAGCTGAGAAACGCATTTTACGTCCACCTTTAACGGTTTTGGAAACACGATTAATGGCAACAACACGTTCTTCATATTGTTTTTCTTGACGTTCTGGACGACGTCCACGACGTTCTCCACGATGCTCGCCACGAGGACGACGTTCTCCACGAGGAGCTTTTTCTGGAGTTTCTGTTGGTACTGCTTCTGCAGTTACTACTTTTTCTTCTGCCATAATTTACTTCCTCCTAGAATTTTAAGCCGGCTTCACGTGCGGCTTCTGCAACGGCTTTAACACGGCCGTGATAAATATAACCTGAACGATCGAAGACGATAGTTTCGATACCTGCTGCTAAAGCCTTTTTAGCAATATCAGCACCGACTGCACTAGCGGCTTCAACATTTCCACCGTTATCTAATTTTAAAACGATGGATGATGAACTTACGAGTGTAACTCCATTCACATCATCGATAAGTTGAGCGTGAATGTGAGCATTTGAACGATAGACGCTTAAACGTGGGCATGTTGCGGTTCCGCTAATTTTAGCACGAACGCGAGCATGACGGCGTTGACGAACGACATTTTTAGATTGTTTTGTAATCATACTCTTTTCCTCCTCTTATCGACTATTTCTTACCGGCGCGTTTACCTTCCTTACGGATGATATGTTCGCCTCTATACATAATACCCTTACCCTTATATGGCTCTGGTTCTCTTACAGCACGAATTCTAGCAGCGGTTTGTCCAACAGCTTGACGATTTGTACCTTCAACGATAACTTCAGTAGCTGATTTACAGGAAATGGTAACTCCTTGATCAGGAGTAATAATAACTTCGTGAGAATAACCGATATTTAACAATAAATCGGTACCTTTCATTTGAGCTCTGTAACCAATACCAACGATTACAAGTTCCTTTTTGAATCCTTCTGAAACGCCATTAACCATGTTATTTAATAAAGCACGAGTTGTTCCATGTAAAGCTTTTGTTTGCTTTTCATCATTTGGACGTTTAACAGTTAATTCTGAACCATTGATTTCATAAGTGAATAATGGGCTAAATGTTGCACTTTCAGTACCTTTAGGACCTTTCACAACAACGGTATTTCCATTCACTTCAACGGTTGTGCCTGCAGGTATATTAATAACCTTATGACCAATACGTGACATTGTTTGTTTCCTCCTACTACCAAACGTAAGCGATAACTTCTCCACCGACGCCTAATGCACGGGCTTTCTTATCGCTCATAACTCCCTTTGATGTAGAAATAATTGCTATTCCTAATCCTTTTAATACGCGTGGGAGTTTATCTGCGGAAGCATTGACACGGAGACCTGGTTTAGAAATTTTCTTTAAACCAGAAATAACGCGAACGCCACCTTCTGCGTATTTTAATGTAATTGTAAGTTCTTTTTTGACATCGCCTGTAACAGCGTAATCAACGATGAATCCTTCTTCTTTTAAGATATCTGCAATCCGAACTTTCATCGTAGAACTTGGCATTGATACTGTTTCGTGACGCATAGCATTTGCGTTACGAATTCTTGTAAGCATATCTGCAATTGGATCTGTCATTACCATATTAATTTCCTCCTTCTAGATTACCAGCTGGACTTCTTCATACCTGGAATTTCGCCTTTATAAGCTAATTCACGGATACAAATTCTGCACAACTTAAATTTACGAATGACTGAGTGAGGACGTCCACAACGTTCACAACGTGTGTATTCTCTGACTTTAAATTTTTGTGGTCTTTGATATTTTGCGACCATTGATTTCTTTGCCATTTTATCTTATCCTCCCTACTATTTTTGGAACGGCATGCCGAGTAATTCAAGTAAGCTATACGCTTCTTCATCTGTACCGGCAGTCGTAACGATTACGATATCCATACCTCTGATTTTGCTAATTTTATCATAGTCAATTTCAGGGAAAATCAATTGTTCTTTAATGCCAAGGGTGTAGTTACCACGACCATCAAAGGCATTTTTATTAACACCACGGAAATCACGAACACGTGGAAGTGCGATGGACATTAATTTATCTAAAAATTCATACATACGAACTCCACGGAGTGTAACTTTACATCCGATAGCTTGACCTTCACGAAGTTTGAAACTTGCGATGGATTTCTTTGCTTTAGTAATAACTGGTTTTTGACCAGTAATTAAGGCTAATTCAGCAGCGGCATCATCAAGCATTTTGCTATTTGATGTAGCTTCACCAACACCAATGTTAATAACAACTTTGGCTAATGCTGGAATTTGCATTGTTGAGCTATATCCAAATTTTTGGAATAAAGCAGGTGCTACAACTTCAGCATATTTTTGTTGGAGACGATTTGCATATGTTTTGTTTGCCATAATTTGCTACCTCCTTAGTCTAACTTATTGCCGGTAGATTTTGTTCTAGCAACACGAACTTTTTTGCCTTTAACAACTTGAATACCGACACGAGTACCTTTCTTTGTTTTTGGATCGATGAGAGCAACATTGCTAGCATCGATTGGAGCATAAATATCAACGATTGTTCCTTCAGGATTTTGTTGAGTTGGTTTTCTATGCTTTTTACGAACGTTAATTCCTTCAACAACTACTTTGTTAAGACTTGGATAAGCTCTTTGAACTAAACCAGTCTTACCTTTATAGGAGCCGGAAATAACGATTACTTTATCACCTTTTTTGATTTTCATTGTTTTTTCCTCCTATAAAACTTCTGGTGCTAAGGAGATGATCTTCATAAATTTATCTCCTTTTTCACGTAATTCACGAGCAACTGGTCCAAATACACGGGTACCTTTTGGTGTACCATCATCATTAATAACAACGCAAGCATTGTCATCAAAACGAACGGTTGAACCATCTGCACGATTAACTGCTTTCGCAACACGAACGATGACGCATTTCACGACATCACCTTTTTTAACTTTTGCATTTGGAGTTGCATCTTTAACAGCGCATAAGACGACATCGCCTAATGAAGCTGATTTAACTTTTGAACCACCATAAATGCGGAAGACGCGGACTGAACGTGCGCCACTGTTATCTGCGACAACAAGATTTGTTTCTGTTTGAATCATATCTTACGTTCCTCCTTATATATTAGTCTTCAATCGCCTTTGTTACGATTTCAACAAGGCGGAAGCGTTTAGTTGCTGATAAAGGACGAGTTTCCATGATGGTAACGGTATCGCCTTTTCTTGCAATATTGTTTTCATCATGAGCTTTGTACTTTTTAGCATATTTAACACGTTTTCCATATTTAGCGTGTTTTTTATGTGTTTCAACTAAGACAGTAATTGTCTTATCCATTTTATCGGAGACAACGACTCCTTTTAAAACTCTACGAGTATTTCTTTCTAACATGAATCTTTACCTCCTACTTAATGCCAAGTTCACGTTCACGAATTACTGTATAAATACGAGCAATGTCTTTGCGAGCTTGAGTCATTGTTTTACCGTTTTCTAATTGACCAACGGCCTGTTTACGGCGAGCTTCGAATAATTGTTCTTTAAGTTCATAGACCTTAGCATGAAGTTCTTCAGTGGTCATTTCTCTAATTTCCTTAATTTTCATAACTATTCTCCTTTCGCAATAACTTTACATTTAATTGGGAGTTTATATGATGCTAAGCGAAGAGCTTCACGAGCATCAGCTTCAGGAACTCCACCAATTTCAAACATAACGCGGCCAGTCTTAACGACTGCAACCCATGATTCTGGTGAACCTTTACCAGAACCCATACGTACTTCAGCTGGTTTTTTGGTTTTAGCTAAATGTGGATAAATACGAATCCAAATTTGACCATTTCTTTTTGTATATCTTGATAAAACGATACGAGCCGCTTCGATTTGACGGTTTGTAATCCAGTTACCAGATACAGCTTGGAGACCGAATTCACCGAATGAAACTTCGTTTCCGGCCTTAGAATGACCTTCATATTTAATTCCATGAGGTCTTCTATACTTAACTCTCTTTGGTTGTAACATAGTGAATTATTCTCCTTTCTTTTCTTTTTTGGTTGGGAGAATTTCTCCACGACAAATCCAAACTTTACAGCCTAAACGACCATATGTGGTGTGAGCTTCTGCAAGTGCATAATCGATGTCGCTACGAAGAGTATGAAGAGGAATAATTCCTTCATGATAACCTTCGCTACGAGCAATATCTGCACCAGCAAGACGTCCGGAAATAAGTGTCTTACAACCTTTTGCGCCTGCTTTACGAACTCTTTGAATAGCTTTCTTTTGTACTGAACGGAAAGAAGCACGTTCTTCAAGTTGTTTAGCGATTGTTTGAGCAACTAATGTCGCATCTAAATCAGGATTTTTAACTTCAGCAACACTGACTTTTAAATCTGATCCTTTAACGATTTTTGCTAATTGTTTTTTAATTGCATTAATATTTGCACCATCTTGTCCGATAACAACACCTGGACGAGCAACAAATACTGTTACATTAACGATATGACCTTTATCGGTCTTAATTCTTTCAATATCAACATGTGAAAGAAGAGCATCTTTTAACTTTGCAGATAAGAATTTACGAATTTTAATATCTTCGTGTAAGAAGTTGGCATAATCTTGTTTTGAAGCATACCATCTGGAATTCCAATCGCGGATAATTCCAACACGCATACCAACTGGATTAACTTTTTGTCCCATGATTACTCTCCTCCTTATCTTTCTTTAATAACACATGTAATGTGTGATGTTCTTTTAACGATGCTTGATGCTGAACCTTTAGCACGTGGCATAAAGCGTTTTAAACGTGGTCCATCATTTGCATAAATAGCAGCGATATATAATTTTGATTCATCCATGCCGTTATTGTTAATTGCGTTAGCGGCAGCGGATTTAATTAATTTTGCTACGATTGGTGTAGCAGATTTATTGACGTTAGCTAAGATGCCAAGGGCATCACTAACATTTTTGCCACGGACAAGATCAATGACCAAGCGGGCTTTTCTTGGAGTAATTCTAACTCCGGTAACGATTGCTTTTGCTTCCATTGTTCTTCTCCTTATTTATTTGCGTGAGCAGCTTTATCTTCTGCTGTATGTCCGGTATGTCCGGTATAGGTACGAGTTGGAGCAAATTCACCTAATTTATGACCAACCATATCTTCTGTAACATAAACGGTAATGTGTTCATGACCGTTATAAACAGCGAATGTGTGTTCGATGAATTGTGGGAAAATAACACTTCTTCTTGACCATGTTTTAATAACTTCTTTTTTACCCGATGCATTGAGAGCTTCAACTTTTTTCATTAAGTGAGCATCAACGAAAGGTCCTTTTTTCAAACTACGAGCCATGTCTTGTTTTCCTCCTTTTCCCTATTTACCATTACGACGTCTGACAATGAGACGTGTAGATGCTTTCTTGGTACGTCTTGTCTTGACACCTAAAGCACGTTTTCCCCATGGGGTTCTTGGTGCATCACGTCCGACTGGACACTTACCTTCACCACCACCGTGTGGGTGATCATTTGGGTTCATAACAGAACCACGAACTGTTGGGCGGGTACCTAACCAACGGGTTTTACCAGCCTTACCTAAGTTAATTAAGTTGTAATCTTCGTTTCCAACAACACCGATTGTTGCGCGGCATGTTGCTAAGACTTTACGAACTTCACCGCTTGCTAAACGGATAATAACATATTTTCCTTCTTTACCTAAGATTTGAGCACTTGTACCAGCGGCACGACATAATTGACCACCTTTGCCTGGATAAAGTTCAACATTGTGAACAAATGTACCTTCTGGAATATTTGCAAGTAATAAAGCATTACCAACTTTAATATCAACATTATCTCCAGAAACAATTTTGTCACCAACTTTTAAATCTTTTGGTGCAATGATATAGCGTTTTTCGCCATCTTTATAATTAATTAAGCAAATGTTTGCATTACGATTTGGATCGTATTCAATCGTTGCGACGATTCCGATGATATCATCTTTATTTCTTTTGAAATCAATAATACGATAACGACGTTTATGTCCTCCACCGATATGGCGAGTTGTAATCGCTCCAGTGTTATTACGTCCACCTGTTTTAGAAAGATTAACTAATAAACTTTTCTCAGGAGTAGTGCATGTGATTTCTTCGAATGTCGCATTTGTCATATGACGACGAGATGGTGTCGTCGGTTTATAAGTTCTAATTGACATTTTTCTTTTCTCCTATATTTTGCCTCTTTCTTGGGCTTATTCCTTAAATAAATCTAATGCTTCGCCTTCAGCTAAAGTAATGATTGCTTTTTTATAAGCAGGGACACTACCTTCATAACGGCCAGCACGTTTTGCTTTTGAACGGACATGAATTATTGTCACGTTATCAGCTTTAACTTGGAAGATTGATTCAAAAGCTAATTTAACTTCTGTTCTATTTGCTTTTGGAGCAACTTCGAATGTAACTTTATTTTCTTCTTGCATTAATTTCATTGTCTTTTCAGTAATAACTGGACGAATGATAACATCGAAGCTTTTAACTGTTGGTTTTGTAAAGCGACTTTTTGGGGCTTCGACAACTTTCTTTGTTCTTGCCATTAATTAAGTCCTCCTTCTAATGCTTTAATTGCGCCTTTAGTAAAGACAACACAATCTGCATTTAATAAATCATAAACGCTAACATTATCAGTTCCAACGATTAATACACTTGGAATATTACGTGCGCTTAAGAATAAATTTTCATTAGCTTCATCTAATACTAATAAAACTTTACCATTAGCGTTGATCTTTGATAAAATTTCCACAACTGTTGAAGTTTTTGGAGCTTCAAGTTTAAATTCATCAACAACGATAATTGCTTCTTCAGCATGTTTGCTTGATAATGCTGAACGTAAAGCTAAACGATGAGCTTCTTTATTCATTGATAATTTATAGTTTTGATTACCAGCTGGGCCAAAGACGCAACCGCCGCCTCTCCATAATGGGGAACGGGATGAACCTGCACGAGCACGACCTGTGCCCTTTTGACGCCATGGCTTTTTACCGCCACCACTAACTTCATCACGACGTAATGTTTTTGCAGTAGCTTGGCGCATGTTTGCTTGATAAACTTGAATAGCGTCAAACATAACTTGTTTATTTGGTTCAATTCCAAAGACATCAATTGAAACTAATACTTTGGAAATTTTTTCACCATCTTGGTTTAAGACTGGTAAAGTAACTGATTTTGCTTTTCCTGCCATAATTGTTCTCCTTTCCGATCTTATTCTGCATCGTGGTTAACAAGAGTCTTAATGACTTCCGCTTTACCACGTAATGCTTTAATTGCGCTGCGAATGGTAACAATTGACTTTGTTGCACCTGGAACAGCACCTTTAACTAAAATTGCATTGCGGCTTGCATCAACACCAACGATAACGAGATTTAAGACTGTTGCGCCTTTATCTCCGTGATGTCCAGCAGCTTTCTTTCCTGGATGAATACGGTTATTAGTTCTACCTGTTGTAGCATATGAACCAGCACCTCTATGATATCCAGAACCATGTCCCTTAGGACCAATTGTGAAATGCCAACGTTTAATTGCACCGGTAAATCCTTTACCTTTACTTGTGCCGATAACATCAACACGATCACCAACTTGGAATATATCGCATGTAATGGTATCACCCAAGGCATATTTCATCATTTCATCGCCTTTAAGTTCTTTTAAGACATATTTAGGAGTTGTGCCTGCTTTGGCAAAAATTCCTTTTTCAGCTTTATTAGCGCGATGTTCTTTCATTTCTTCATATCCGACTTGAATAGCTTCATAACCATCGTTTTCAATTGTCTTAACTTGAGTAACAATGTTTGGTAAGACTTCGATAACTGTAACTGGATACATTGTGCCATCTTCTGCGAAGACTTGGGTCATTCCCATTTTTCTTCCTACGATTGCTTTCATGACATCTTACCTCCTTAAAGTTTTATATCGATATCGACACCACTTGGAAGATCAAGACGTTTCAATACATCAATTGTTTCCTTTGTTGGATTAACGATATCAATTAATCTCTTGTGTGTTCTAATTTCGAATTGTTCACGAGCATCTTTATATTTGTGAACCGCTCTTAAAATTGTGTAAACTTGTTTTTCCGTTGGGAGTGGAATAGGACCCACAACTTTGGCCCCTGACTTAATAGCAGCGCTCACAATCTTTTCAACTGAAACATCAAGAATCTTGTGATCATATGCTTTTAAGCGAACTCTAATCTTTTTTGCTTTAGCCATGAATGTTTCCTCCTTTTGTCTAAATCAGGCTTAGACGTCGCTCTGTACGAATTACCTGATATCACCATTCATGACAACGCTTTTGGGTGTATCAGCAACCTCGCACTTCTACGCGGACGTTAACATTTGAAATGATATCAAAGGGTAATCAATAAGTCAATCATTTTTTTAAATTTTCTTAATTTTATATGTAATATAAACCTCACAACTGTTACAAAATTATAATAAAATCCAATATTCTTTTTTAAAAACAAAAAAAGACCATTAGGTCTAAGATAAGATAAACTCTTATTACCTAATAGTCCGTATTTTGCAAAAAATTATTTACAAATTTTTAGCAATATTTCTTTTTATTCACAAAATAATAACCAGCAATTGCCGCTAATCCTAATAAACCAACGACTAATACGATTGATATATTATTTGAAGAAACAAAACTATTTAATAATGATTCTTCGCTGTTTGTCGTTTCGCTTGCGTTAAGAACTTCCATATAACTCAATTTATCGTTCAAAGAAACGCTACCAGTTAAACTTGTATCAGTTTTATCAGCTTTACAATTAATAACAATGCTATTAAAGATGGCTTGTTTACTTTCATCTAACGCATTATAACGAGCTCTGTAATCTGAAGCATTTGCATAATCTTTACAGGTGTCAACTATAATAACATCTTCAATCAATTTAAATGTTTCTTCTTGAGCAATTCTATTAATACTAACAATAATAGCGTTGTTAATCTCAACTTCTCCATCTTTGTTACTAATTGCACCATAAATAATAATATCGTCATTGTTATTTAATTTACTGGTCATATCAGCATAGGATGTATCTAACAAACTTGAGCTTGCAACACTAATTATATTTCCATCTAAATCAACAAAAGTAAAAGTTCCATTTGTTTCATCTGTAACTTCAAGAACATTACCATTAAAGAAGTATTTGCTACTTGTTGATTCACCACTTGTACTTGGCAATAAATCTTTAGCTTCTGCATTAGTAATAGTTGGAAAATTGTTTGCTTGATAAGCATTGCCAACAAATGTAACATTTTGTGTATAAATGGTTGTTCCAATTGTATAAGTAACATTGATTACCATTTTTTGATCATGACCATCAGGTAATCCAACTTTTATAGTTCCATGTAACCAGCCACCTTGATCTTTAATATAATGAACTTTTGTAACTCCACTCATGATTTGATCTTTATCTCCTGCATGTTGAGTAGATTCAAAAGAAACAATTGTCATTGTAAAATCATTAAGAGTAAGATCTGGTTTATCTATTAAATAGATATGAATACCCGCACTATTAACTTTTGTTTTAGTTGCATCAATTGCTATTGGTCTTATATCAAGATCCGCTTCATTCATCAATCTTTCATATTCTGCTTCTGCAGCAGTTAATGTTTCATAATTTGTAACTGATGATTTCAATGCATCATCTAATTCTTCATATGCTTTTCTTGCTTCATCAATTAATTTTTTACAATCACTTGTAAATTCTACTGTTCCAATTGCATCAATTTTTGAAACAACATTTGCAATTATTTCTTCGTTTGATTCGTGATTACATGTGACAGATTCTACAGTACAATTACCTGAATATGAACCACTAACTATAGACATGGTAAGTTTATAATCACCATTATCTGTATGTAGGATAATTGATACATCTCTTTTTGCCTCTGCGCCTGTAATAATATTTACTTGTAAATATGTATCTGTCAATTTTATTAACTCAAAATTTGCTATTGAGCCAATTGAAACACTACAATCTTCTTTTGTTGGAGCTTTACTAACTTTATAAGCAGTATCTTTCCATGTGAATGTGAAATTATTTGCTGCGCCTGAAGTCTCATTTGCTGTTACTGTATAGTATTCATTCTCTACCGGTTTATCTTCTCCAGTATCTCCACCTTCAGATTCGTGATTACATGTGACAGATTCTACAGTACAATTACCTGAATATGAACCACTAACTATAGACATGGTAAGTTTATAATCACCATTATCTGTATGTAGGATAATTGATACATCTCTTTTTGCCTCTGCGCCTGTAATAATATTTACTTGTAAATATGTATCTGTCAATTTTATTAACTCAAAATTTGCTATTGAGCCAATTGAAACACTACAATCTTCTTTTGTTGGAGCTTTACTAACTTTATAAGCAGTATCTTTCCATGTGAATGTGAAATTATTTGCTGCACCTGCAGTGGTATTTGCGGTTACTGTATAGTATTCATTTTCTGCAGCACGTGCAACCACATTATGCCTATTAGAATTAGAAACGACTTCATTAGCGACTAAACCACTTCCAAATATCATCGCACCAAATGCAAAGAACATTGAAAGTTTTCTAAATAATCTTTTCATTTTTTTCTTTCCTCCCTTTTTTATCTAAATTAAAGAAAAATTATGTTTACCTTGAATTGATTATGTATGTTTTAAATACAAATAAATCATACACAGAGCAATTCTTTTTTTATTATCAATTTCTATAGGTGTCAAAAATCAATTATGTTCTAAATACATTCTTTATTATTATTCAAATAACAAACAACCTTTAAATCTCTTATTTAGATAATAAAGTCAGTTTATTCCTAATAATATCAAGACTACATTTTTTAATTTTATATAAACCTATAGAAATGAATAACCTTTTATAGATCAACTCGAATCTTGCTAAACGAGTTTCCCGCTACAGAAATAGTTTTAACAATATTTCCTTGCGAATCACAAATATCATATTTTTGTGATGAAGATAACGGATTAAACACTTGAACATAATATGTATTTGCGTCTTTTTGATATATATCCCATCCGATATTTGTAGCATTTTTAACGATAAGTTTATCTGTTCTTAAGCCCATCGTTTTTGCGGCATGTATATTATAATAAGTAGGTGCTAAATCATTAGGATAATCATCATTTAGAATAGCTTCTGCATTAAAGTTAGTAATCGCAGTATCTGGATTAATAAGAGCTTCAATACATCTCATATTTGACATCCATGTATCTTTAAAACCAACTTTTTTCTTTAAATAAGAATTATATATTCTTTCTAAAGCGACTTTATCACTATCTGTAATTGCATAACCGCTGACATATTCACCAATAGGTAACCAATGAATTCCATATACAAATGAAGGATTTAATCCAAAGAATGTTGCATCTGTGTTTTTTCCACCCCACATAATGCAGCACACATCTGCGGTTTTCTTATATTCAGAAGACCATAAATCACCATCATAATTAAATACATATTGTTTAATTGAAGCCATTTCTGTAGTATAACCATATATTGCTGCATCTATCATTTCTTGATCATTATTCAATAATCCAAATGTATATGCCGCAACCCATGAATTTAAAGCTTCTCCAGATGATTCTTGGTTGTTTCCTTCCGCCGCGGCGCCATAACCATCAGCCCAAGAATGACCTGCCCATTTATCAAATGTTCTTAAATATGGATAGGTACTATCGTTTCTTGTTGGATTTGCGTAATCTTTAATTAATAATTCAATTATTCCTTTATAATTCTTAAAGAAATCACTATCGTACATTGAAGCAATTGAAGCACTTAAAGCAAGATATCCATGAGTAAAATGATGATCATTCAAATATTTAGAAGTATTAAAATCGTTATTCGAATAATACATAGTTCCATATACTTCATCATAATATAAATAACTTTCATCACTAGAGCCACTATAAGTAAACCAATCAATTAAATATTTTTCTAATTTTGTTAAAAAATTATTTTTATATGTCGTTGAATTTGCTTGATCTGCCATAATAACCCCTTGAGCAAGAGGATATATTGTTTTAGAATCCCAATATGGTCCTTTTCTTTCATCATCATAATCGCCAAATGTTGAATTTGTATTATTATCTAAAGATTTAAAATATTCTTCTAATGTATTTTTTGAAAATCCATCATTGGTAGGAAGTGTGTACCCTGGTAACATACCATTAAAACTAAGTTCTGTAGTAAATATATTGCCATCAAATACTTTAAAATTTCCTCGAATAGTTTTAAATATCTTAGATGTTAATTCAACATTTGAATTTTTATATTGATGCGGCATTAATGCCACTATAGAATTAGAATTACCTTCAACATTACTGTAATTTTGATAATAAGTTGTAACAACTTTACTTGAAGAATAATCAATTTCATAATCGGAATTTGAACGATGAATAAACGAATAAGCATGTTGATGATAAAAAGTTGCTTCGTCTAAAGAAGAAAGTCCTCCAATTGAGAAATAATTTCCTTTACCTAATGTATAAGTGATATTATCATAGAACATTTGATTACTATGTTTCTTCCTTGAAATAGTAAACGAAGTTCCTTGAGGCACATTAATTAAATAATATCTATCGGCATATATCGGATTTTGTGGTAGTGTTTGATTCGCACCCGTAGGAATACCACAAGTATAACCGACATGCATTTGAGGTATTTTAATAATTAAGGCTTCCCCTTCATAACTGCCTTCAATCTTATTTAAATTAAGATCATAGAATTCATAAGGCTTAGTAGTTCCTGCAACTGCAAGATTTATTTCACCAGTTTTTTCTTTTTGCTCTGCAAAGATAAATGGTGAACCTTGAGCATATGTAATGACCATTTCATCTGCGCCATTAAGTGAATTGCGCATTGCAATCTTTGCGGTTGAATCACTATAATCAATAACTTTAGTAAAATAACTACTATTTAAAGAATTTGCCTTAAATAATACTTCTTTGGTTGATACATAAAATTGTGCAGTTGAAACCGTATTTTCACTATCTGTCCAATATTGAGTAAACCCTTCACCAACATTTGTAATTTCCACACCTTCATTTTGAAACGATGAACGATATGGGTTAGTAAATATACCATTTGAACCACCATAATTTGATATAAGCATTGTTGTCCACCATGATGATGTTGGAATCGGTTTATCTTTTAAATCATCATCCAAATAAGTTGGATCTAAAGGCTTTTCTAATTCTTCACCATTTCCAATTCGATAAGAAGCTTTTCCTTCATTTTTAATATCGTTAGTGTATGTCTTTGAATATGTATAATTATTTAAAGACGATTCTTTAACTTCAATAACTCTTTCAATAGTTTTACTTATTTTACCTTTATTAAGAGAATAAGTAAGCGTGTACTTTCCTGCTTTTCCATATTCAACATTTCCAGATACAACTAAGTATTTTGTTAAATCATCTCCTTCTTTAGAATAAACACTTACATCTTTATACGGATTAAAGTATTTTCCTAAAGGACAAACCGAATCTTGAACTCCATAAAATACTATATCTTCAGATTCAATCGGTTTTCCTGTTGATGTATTATTAGAATTTCCTGAAGAAGTATTTGGTCCTATTGTTCCTGATGTATTCGGTGTTGGAGTAGAAGTATTCGGAGTAACTGTTTCTCCATTAGAAGTAGTTGTTCCTGGTGTTGCGGTCGATGGAGTTAAACTTGTATTACCTCCAGTTGAAGAAGGAACTTCACTTGTATTTTCACCTGTAGTGATACCTGTTTCCTTATTTGAAGTAGTTTCATTATTATTGTTATTTCCACAACTGGAAATCAATAATAATCCCATTAAAACTAATAATGCTTTATTTTTTCCATTCATTAATATTCACTTCCTTTATTGATAGACACGTACATAATCAACCGACATTGTCATTGGGAAATTATTTCCTATATTAAAACCTGGTAAATTTCCACCTACTGCTACATTCAAGATAAAATAGAAATCTTTATTAAAACAACTTTTACCACTAGTATCAAAAACATAATGTAAAATGTCATCATGATAAAACTTCATTTCATTTTCAGTCCACAAAAATCCATATGTATGATATTCAGTTCTATCGCCAACATCAATTGAAGAAGAACCTTGATAAGCATGTTCTGTTCCTTCATTCCAATGTAGTGTTGAAAAGAAACAAGAATTATAATTAATAGCCTCCATAATATCAATTTCACCACAATAAGGCCATGGAGTACTATCAATATTTGCACCCAACATCCAAAACGCCGGCCAAATTCCTGACATGCTTGGGAGTGCTAAACGAGCTTCTATATACCCATATTTTGTTTGATATTTTCCTTTGGATATTATTTTCGCGGATGTATAAGAACTTCCATTATAAGATTCCTTAAGTGCAGTAATTTTTAGCGATCCATTACTGACAGAACAATTATCATTTCTAGAAGTATAATATTGTTGCTCGTTATTTCCCCATCCCCAATCACCAGTACCGATATCATTTGTCCATTTTGTTTGATCTAATGATGTTCCATTAAATTCATCCGACCAAGCTAGTTTTAAATCATATTTTGTAGAAGGCGCGCTATCGTATGTTCCATCTAAACCATATGAAGAATTATTTTTTTCTTTATATCCTTTTAAAGATACATTTGAAATGGTAATTATATGATCTAAAGCACTTGTGCCATTAACATTTCCTAACATAAAGCCATATAAATATGTACTAGTGAAAGAAATATCTACTGTTGTATTAATAATACTTTCTTTATTCGCATATAATGAAATGCTCTTATTTAATGCAATAGGATCATAGTTAGTATCTTGTTGAATTAAAAATTGAATACTCCTATCAATACTTGAAATAATTGTAAAAGATATTTCATATGTATAATTTTCTTTTAAAATAATCCCATTCTGTAATATTTGATTTGACCAATTATTAGTCGCACTATTATTATTTACATTTAGTTTAATAACATTATTACCATGTTCAATTACATCTAATTTCGTTTCACCATCATGATATATAGTCCATGAAGATAATGAATTAAAATCGTTATCTACTAATAATTCATCACTATTTGTATTTATAATAGAACTTGAAATTGACCCTGTAGCGGTTTCACTACTTGTTGGAGAATAAGTTGAATCAATATTTGTAGAAGGTTCAGTTGTGATACTCAAATTATCATTGTTTGTAGATGAGCTATTGCCAAAATTTAAATCTATTGTGCACGATGATAGTAACAATATCGCGCTTAATAATAAAACTCTCTTTTTCATATTTAGAAAATAATTTCCTCAGTTTCTTTATCAAATAAATGAATTTTATTTCGTTCAACTTCGACTTCTAATTCATCACCATGATAAATAACTTTTTCTGAATAAACTTTAGCAATAATATCTTTATTATTAAGTAAGAAATGTAAATAATATTCACTACCCAACAATTCTGAAACCCGAATTTTAACTTTAAACGAAACTGGTGTAGTCTTATTAACGATTTTTATATGTTCAGGACGAATTCCAAAATATGCTGTTTCAACTTTTCTATTGTGTTTTTCTTCATATTCTTTTACTTTCCTAATTTCTTCTTCATTCAATTGAAAGGAACTGCTCTCATTAATAATAACTTTATTATCAATGATAGAAGATTCAACAATGTTCATTGCCGGAGAACCAATAAAGGTTGCCACAAAAACATTACTTGGTCTTTCATAAACCTCTTTTGGAGTACCAATTTGTTGAATATATCCACCCTTCATAACAACAATACGATCCGCCATAGTCATAGCTTCTGTTTGATCATGAGTAACATAGATTGTTGTAGCGCCTAATTCATTATGCAAATTAACAATTTCACTTCTCATTTGAACTCTTAACTTTGCATCTAGATTGCTTAATGGCTCATCCATTAAAAATACTTTTGCATTTCTCACAATAGCTCTTCCTAAAGCAACACGTTGTCTTTGTCCTCCAGAAAGGGCTTTTGGTTTACGATCTAAATATTCTTCAATCTCTAATATCTTAGCCGCTTTCTTAATTCTTTCATCTATTTCTGGCTTAGGTATTTTTCTAACTTCAAGTCCAAAAGCAAGATTGTCATATACAGACATATGTGGATATAATGCATAACTTTGGAAAACCATTGCGACATCACGATCTTTTGGCTCTAAATCATTTGCATATAATCCATCAATATATAAATCTCCAGAAGTAACATCTTCTAATCCCGCAATCATACGAAGCGTTGTCGATTTACCACATCCTGATGGACCAACAAAAACAATAAATTCTTTTTCTTTGATTTCTAAATTAAAATCATATACCGCTTGAACATGATTTGAATAAATCTTATTTAAATGTTGCAAAGAAATAAAACTATCTGTAGGAGCGGTTTTTTCAAGAAGGCGACTTCTTTTTTCTTCTTCAATTACTTCTTTATGATGAGCTTCTCTTTCTTTTAACAACGCTCTAGCTTCCTCGCGTTGCTTTTTTTCTAAAGCTTTTTGCTCTTTTGTTTTAAATAAAGTCATTTTAATTAACCTCCTTAAATATTCTTACATAATCAATTTTCATTTCGGCACTTATAAAATCCTCAGGTGGCTCAACAAAATTATCAAAATGTCCACCAACCGCCATATTTAATAAAATATGGAAATCTTGATCAAATGGAGCGGTATCCGAATCAGGAGCGGCCATAGAATACCATTTATTTCCTTTCGATTCCGATGAGTTATCTATTTCAAAAAACAAATCATCATCAACATACCAGCTCATTTTAAATTCCGACCATTCTAATGCGTAAACATGATAATCACCTATTGTAGAATCTCTTAATACATGCGTTTTGCTTTGATACACGGATCCTCCTGTAATAGGTCCATAATGTAAAGCACTAGAAGTCATGTCATTAACTCTTCCTCGTGCTTCCATAATATCTATTTCCCCTGAAGCAGGCCAACCGCCATAAGGAGTAGTATCCTCTGGCAACATCCAAAATGCCGGCCATAATCCTTCTATTTCTGGAAGAGAAATTCTCGCTTCAATCCGTCCATATTTCACATTGACTTTTCCTTTTGAATTAATGCGAGCGGAAGTAAAGTGTTTTCCACCTGCTTCCTCTCTTTTCGCAGTAATAATCAAATTTCCGTCTCTTATAGAAACATTTTCTTCTTTATAAAATTGAACTTCTTGATTTCCCCAGCCAGGATTACCATAATCCGAGCCATCACCATACATATAATTCCAATTATTTTGATCTAAATAATCTAAATCAAATTCATCTTGAAAATATAATTCATAACCTTCTTTAATGTCCATTTTCTCAGAGTTACCATTAGATTTTGAACAACTAGATATTAATAAGAAAGGCAATATTAATAAATATGTGTATTTCATTACTCTATCCTCTAATATAAATATGAATTTCATCTATTTCTTGATTTCGAATTTGTTCTGCTATAGTTCCAGTAACTCTTTTGTATTCTTTACCATTTATTTTGTAACTTATTTCTTTTGCTTCATAAGCGTTAATTCTTAAATCATTATGATAAATAAGATGAATATTACCAAATAATGTAAACATTGCTTCATTATTCTTATCAAACATAGAAGTATGTAATTTTGGTGAAGCCTTAAACTCTAATTCATTATTTTCATTTATAACAAATAGGTTGTCACCTAAAAACATAATAGTTACCATGTTAAGAATTTCCGCATTTGCCCCGGTTAATCTTGCAAAGAATCCTTGACCATGCAATTCCTTATCTGGGTTACATGTTGGAACAATAAATGATGAATTTTCAAGTGGATTTCTTCCATAAACATTTGGATTCATATATATTGGGAAATTGTTTTTAATTTCTTGATAAAATTCTTCATAATAACCCGCTTTTAGAAGACCTAGAATATACTTATATGTCATATGAAGAAAGTTACATTCCCTTTCAAGCCATCCTTTGGTAAAAGCATGTACTCTTCCTATTTCAAATGGAGCATCATCTATATTCGCACATGTTTTATAAAACCTTAACTTTTTATCATATAAATCAGATGCTTGTATTTCTTCATAATCTTCTTTTTTAAAGAATTCTTGTCCTAATTTAAGTAGTCTTGCTGATGCTTCTAAAAATGGTGGTATTGTTTTAAGTTTAAAACTTTTTGCTTTTACTGTTTTATAACCTAAAAAATTAATATGCTCTAATACTTCATAATCATCAATTTCATGAATTAAATAACTTGGAATGATGTTATTACCAACTTTTTTTGCCTCAATAATGCCCTTTGATAATACTTCATCGACTTTATTCAAGAATTCAATCACTTCATCAATATTTACTTCTACTTCTTCTCCACTTATAGAATACTCAACTTTTTTTCTAAATTCTTCTCTTAATGTTGTTGCTTTATCCCAATAAGTAAATGAATCTATTTCGTTATTTATTAATTTATGAACATATTTATTCAAGCCTATATATAAATCTTTTTGTTCTTTAAATGTTTTAAACGATTTTGCTTTTAAAGTTGGAAAATACTTTAAAGCAAATCTTACTAAACGTAATAGCTCTATTGATTCACTAAGTGCTGACGCAATTAAACCAGGTAGTCCATTCATTGCATCATTCCAACCAGGCTTTTCACATTCCATTTCAATTCCTATTTGTTTATTATCTAAACATGAGAATTTAATAGTTATTAATGAGAATATTTTATTAATTAATGTAGTTGTTACTTCATTATTATTTTTATCCCTTAGCCAATGTGTTTTATTTAAATCTAAATTTAATGATTTTGCTTTTTCATGAGCTTTCTTTTCATCAATTGCCCCATATTGTCTAATCTTATTGTCTTCAACTAGGCAATATTTTTCACTTCTTGGTTCTACATATATCGTTGAATAAAAATATTTATAACTTTCATCAAATAATAATTCTTCGATTTTATCTGGATATATTGAAACATAATTTTCTAGTAAATCTAAATTATATGTCCAATGGTCAACCCAATATCCTTCAGAAAAAGAAGCCTCTATTATTTGAGTACATGACGATAATACTAAATTAAATAAATCATCAACATTTTCTTTGCCATTTTCTTTTAATAATGTATATAACTCACTTGGTTCAAAAGAAAACTCTAATAACTTGTTTATTTTAGAAGCTAATTCTTCATTAACTCCATTTAAATCGATTTCCTTATCTTTAATAAACTTAAGCGGTTTAACAGTAAGAGGATTTTGTCCATCTATTTGTATTAGATTGAAAAATAATTTAATATTGTAATCCTTTACAAATGGATAGTAATATAAATCGCTTCTTCTATTTTGATTAACATCTCGGTAATTTCCTAATCCTGAAGAATAATATCTTGATGGTATTACGAAATTATTATAATCTCTTTCCATATCTCCATGCTTACGTGAATATACATAATAAACATGTCCATTATTTCCTAACTTAAGAGGAAATCCTCCTCTTAATCCATTATCTAAAAATGATTGTTTAATATATTTATCAAATAATTCATCCCCAGTTTTAATAAAGCTTGGTTCTAATAATGAATCTAGCATTTCTTCATTTTCTTTTTTGACATTATTTAACTCTTCATAAGTTAATTCTTTCAAATTCTTCATAAGCATTTCTAAAGAATCTAACATTCCATAAACAGAAACGAATGAATACGATTCATTTGGTTTTAATTTCTTTTTTACTAATGAAAATGCACATGGAAGTTTATTCTCTGTTTGTTGAGAATAATCAACCATTTCTTCATATGTTTTATTAATAAATCCACGCGGATTAATTAAAGCTTTATCACCATCAAAAACTAAACGTAAATCAACAATTGATTTTAAATATTGTCCATTTTCATCAATGCTAAAGAAGGCATTTCCTGCAGTTGTTTCTTCTACTTTAGAATTATCCGAGGTGGATGTTTTAAACTTCACAAAAGGAACATTATTTTCAACATTTTCAACTTCACAATAGGCCGCCATAAGAGATACTAATTCTTTATAACAAAAGTTTGATAATCGATGTGGAAAGAAAATTGGTAATCCGTCTAATATTTCATATTCTTTTTCTTCTTTAGTTGTATTTGTAATTGTTACTTTTCTAATTAAAGCAGCAAAATCTCGGTATGGAAGCGAAGTATAATTTACTTCATACCTAAATGATTCTTCTTTATCTTTTATTGTAATATCAGTATTACTTATTTCTAAACTTTGACTTTCTTTTGCTTCAAAAAATGGTTGATATATATTTTTTTCAACACGAACAAAACTTCTAAATGAACGTGTTGATAAATTCATATACGCTAAAGTTGCGCTATCAAAAGGGGTGATTGGAGTTTCTTTACTTGTTACCCCAAAACCCGCCATAGCTTGTCCAACATTTGCATAAAATGCCCATAATGGCTTTCCATTCACTCCCGCAATTGCAGGTAAGAAACTGGAAAAAATTTTAACATTTTGATAATTGTTTATAACAAATTTTCCATCTTTATAATAATAATTATTCATCTAAAACACCTGCAATTTATTAAGCAACATATGAACTAATAAGAGGATAATTAAGAGTTGGATATTGACCATCAACAATCTTCCAAATAGTATTATCATAACCATTATAATATGAAGAAGACTTTAATTCTGCATCAGTTAAAACAGCACAATTAGTAACCATTCCTAAATTGGTATCGCCACTACCTGGCTTGTTTGCCGCTAAATGCGTTTGTGTAAAGCAAATATCTCTAGCCGTTCCCTCTAAAACATTGTTTGTAAATTTTAACGCATAACAATCAGAAATACTTCCCCAAGTTTTTCCAGCAAAGGCATATTTACCATTTGTTTGAACACCATTACTATCAATTTCTTTTTTATTTGTGCTAACTGCGGAACCGCTAGAATAATCCATTAATGGACGATCAACATTCCAGTATTTCCAAGAAGGATCGGTATTATTCGCTTCAGTTGTATGATCCGCGCCATTACCAATTTTTCCAATATAATCAGCGTTATAATCCATAAATTCATTTGGTAAAACAACATCGCTAGTTAAGGAAACAACATTTTTAACCACTCCTGAAGCTGCAACAATTCCAGCAACTCCACCTAAATTACAATCGTTATCGTAGTAGTGGGTTCCCATAGATGCAGAACATGAGCTTGTTATAACACAATTTTCAAGGGTACCGGAAATATTACCAGCAACAACACCAACAATGGTTTTTCCTCTAACTTTAATGTTGTCAAAAACTACATTTCTAACTATTCCTGAACTTCCTATTATTTGGAATAAGCCAATATTATTTCCTGATTTATGGCAATCTTCTGTAAATAAAGAATTTCCCCAATAAACTTCTTCACTCGATGTTGCTGAAGAACAATAATACACTTTTGCATTCTTGACGGTATAGCCATTTCCTTCTAAAATACCATGGAAATAATCATTTTTTGTACTTGTCTCTTCATAGAATCTTCCTAATGGTTCAAAATTTGAAATTGAAGATAAGTCAATGTCATTACCTAATACATAAACGCCTTTTAAATTATCATTAATCGCTTGAAATTCAGCTGCAGTAGTAATAACTTTAGTAGCAATTATCGCTGGAATCTTTTCTTTTGTATCATCTTTAAAAGTAACAATAATTTCTTTTTCTCCAGAACCAATTTGTTCCATGAATAATCCTTGTAATGTTAAAATATTGTCTTTAAAGCCAAATTCATTTGCTTTACTCTTTGCTCTTCCGCAACTAACAGAAGCAATTTTCTTATCACTTTCTAATTTTACAGAAACAGAATAGCTTTCTTTTGATGTATCATAAATAATTCGATCTTCATAAATCGTATCTCCAACTTTATATGTTGGTCCTCCACTTGATCCACATGCAGTCAAAGTGGCAACTGTCAAAGCTATAGTAACTAATGGTAAAACTTTTTTCATTTCTTTTTCCTCCTAAGTCTAACCTTTTAATCCACCAACAGATGTATTTTCCATAATTGTTTTTGAAAAGCAACAGAATAATACAACTATTGGAATAAGTGCAATAATAATTGTTGCAAACAATAATGTATAATTTCCTTGTTGTACCATTGTCGTTTGCAATAGTTTTAAACCAACCGCAATTGTTGGCTTTTCTGGTAAATAAATCGATGGTGTCAAGTAATCATTCCACAAACCAATTAATTGAATTACCGCAATTGCAATAACTGGTCCTTTCGCCATTGGAATAATTATTCTAAAAAATATTTTAAAATCACTTGCTCCATCTATACGAGCTGCTTCTACATATGTCCAAGATAAATTTTTAAAGAAACTATATAGTAGCAAGAAATTCATTCCAAATCCTCCTGAATATAAGAAGATACATCCTATAACAGTATTTGATAAATGAAGCGCATCCATAAGTTGAATTTGACTTGGAAGCGAGCCAACGATAGGAACAATAAGTGAAAAAACAACAACAGAAAATATTAATTTTCGACCTGGAAATTCATATTTCGCTACAACATATGCTGCGGCAGAAGAGGTAAATACTGTCACAATAGTTCCTACTCCCGCGATTAACACCGACATACCTAACATTTGAAAAACAGTAAAACCTTTTGTTGCGGCATCTTTATAATTCCACGCATTAATAAAATTGCCCCATTCCCAAGTTTTTGGTAACGACATAAAATTACTAGCAAAATCATCTTTTGTTTTTAAAGCATTCATAATTACCCATAAAAACGGGAAAATAAATGAAATAGCAAACAACACAAAGATAATAAACATCACTATAAATAACGCTTTTTCACCTTTATGTCTTTTATAGAGAATGTCATATTTTTTCTCATATTTTTCTTGCTCATATTGTTGCTTTTTTGCGAATATTTTATCTTTAATAAAATCTATCATATTAAAAACTCACATCCTCATAAACTCTATTTAACAAACTTCTTGTTCCTAATATTATCGGCGCCCCGATAAGCGAACAGAATAGTCCAAGTGTCGCTGGAGTGTTCAATCCTGCCCCTCCACTTTCTTGATAAATTTTTAATCCTATTGTCATCGTATCGTAAGTGCCTTCAGTTAAGAAGAATGGTTGAAGATAAACATTAAAGACAGACATCATTCCTAATACAAATAAGGTTGTAATAGTAGGCCAAGTGAGTGGAACAATTATTTTAAAGAATTCTCTCATTGGTTTAACTCCATCCATTTTGCATGATTCTAAAATATCACGAGGAATACGACTCATACCTGAAGTTAATAGAATAACATCATATCCTATACCTGCCCAAATACAGAAAATCCAAACCATCCATTTAGCATTTTTATCAATAAATAAGTTTGCAGTTGTTCCGCCAAATAATTTAAAAATAGGCTCTGCAATTCCTTTTGGAGAAAGACTTAACGAAAAGACTAATGTTAAAACAACAAGAGGCAATATATTTGGTAAGTAAAAAATAATTTTGAAAAATCCGTTACCTGATATTTTTTTAAATATAAAATACGAGAAAAACATTGCAATAGGTAATGTTATAAGACAAGAAATGATAAAATACACTCCTGATGCCTTAAACATTGATTGAGTGGAATCCATCTTAAATGATAAAAACAATGTTTTAAAGTTATAAAACAAGTCATTAAAAGGAAGCCATACAAGTTTACCTTTTTTCACCACCTGAAAAGTTAATAAAATCGAGTTAATGTTAACGCCAATCCACATTAATAAAAAATGAGCAACAGGATACGCAAGCATTGCAATAATAAATATTGTTTCTCCCTTTATTTTTCTTTTTCTAGATTTAGGTTTATTGGATTTTATTTCGTTTTCATTAATAGCATTTTTTTCATTATTCGTCATTACGTTTTCCATACTAATTATTTAATTCCGGCATTTCTTGCCCAAACTGTCCATCCATCTTGTGCTCTTTTATAAATATTAGCGCCAACTATAGATGGTGTATTTTCTGTTGGATTAGAACACGCGGATTGATAGAAATATTTATTTTCAAGCCATGGCATAAAAGTAGTTGTATTCCAAATAGCAATTTCGCTTTTACTTGCCAAATGGAAACCTTTTGATTTTGTTAATTTGTCATGAACTGACTTAATATATGTATCATTAGTTTCAATACTTGATAAATCAACATTAGAATAATCAAACGCTAAGAAGGCTCCTTCTGCTTTTTCAACAAATGTTCTACAAGCTTCTTCGGTTGCCATATATAACAAGAAATCCTTAGCTAATTCTTTGTTTGGTGTATTTTCTGGAATGATCATTGAATCACCAAATCCAACTAAATAATTATAATCTTGTGCATTTGCAACAGCTTTTGGTGTTTGCATCATTGCTATATTAAAATCTAAATCTTTTCCAATTGCGTTTTTAATTTCTTTTTTCGCCCATTGAGCATATGGAATCATAGCAACTTCACCACTTGCAAATTGAGATTGGGCAGAAATCAACTTTTGTGAGTATGAATCTGAAGTTGAATAATTAGGATTTAACGCGATGAGGTTATACCACATTTCATAAGCTTGAATAAACTCTTTATAATTATTACTAGGATTATAAACTTCCGCGCTTTCAAACTTTTTAAAGTTTTCTATTTTTTCTTCTCCCGCTAATTGGGCCCACCATTCAAAAACAATATAATCCCAATAATATTGTCTATCTGCACCAGACCATGCAATAGGTTTAATAGTATTTCTTGTTCCTTCAATTATAATTTGAGAATCATTTATTTTTTTGCATAGAGCAACTAATTCATCATAAGTATTTGGAACTTCCCAACCATATTTTTTAAACATATCAATATTATAAACAAATCCGCCAGCACCTTGTGTATAGCAAACTTTATAGAAATGTTCTACTCCATCTTTTCCTGCAGTTTTTGAATATTCGACCGCGCCATCGATAACTCTATCTTCAAATGTTGTATTTTCAAAGCCATCAACTTTACTTGAAAATAAGTCATCTAAGTTTGCTAATAAACCTCTAGCCGCATAGTTTTGCCAGTTTATATCATGTGACATATAAATATCATAATCAGAAGTATGTTCGAGTTGATCTTCAATTCTATCTAAAATTGTTGAATCAACATCCGCCACAACTTTAATACCAGTCTTTTCTTCATAATCACTAGCTATTTGACTAAGCCATTCTGTTCCGTATCCTCCATCATAGACACAAATTCTTAATTCATCCTCTGCACGAGAATTTCCTCCTCCACATGAGACAAGAGTGCTTCCTAGTACCAACACTGATAATGGAAGAACAAATAATTTTTTGATTTTCATAATTTCTCCTCCTCGGTTAATAATTTTAAGAAACCGATTTCCTACATAAGTAATTATAATAATTATAATTATTAAAGTCAAACAAAAAATGTAAGCGTTTTCCCGTGAATGTTTATTTAAGCTAATTGAAAATAACTGCTTTTTCTACTTTTTGTTGTTATTAATTCTTATTTATGCTACATTTTAAGAAAAGGAAATCGATTTCTCAGGAGGAATTCTAATGAAAAAAACTTTTTTACCTATATTACCTCTAATAGCGGTAATTTGCTCATGCGGAGGAGAAACTAAACCATCTAATAATAGTATTACGATTGACCCAAATACCTACTATAATCAAGTTCAAGATAATGCTAAGTTTGATCAAAATAACTCAAAAAATTTCATTCAAACAATGGAAAATGGACTTAATGATGATATTTTCTATTCATTAGAAGGTGCTTGGCATACCGATGTTGCTGGTGGTGAACATAATGGTATGAAACATCATAATTTATTTTATACAAACGATGGAACAAACTCATATTTAGCAATCAAAGGAAGAGGTTACTATAATAGAGAATCAGACACCATCGAAGGAAAACCTGAAGGTGGTTGTATAGTAACTAAAGAACACTTAGGTCCAGGAAGATATGAAATCCAAATGGCGGCAATGCCTCGTGAAGGTGGAGTTACCGCAATGTGGTCATATTGCACAACAACAGGAAACGAAGCTACAAGTCAAAATGAAATTGATATCGAAATAGGTGGTACCACAAATGGCACCAATTATGAACAAATTTGGTGTACATCTTGGACTACTAAAACGACAAAGAAAACCGATACTGTAGATGTTACTGATAAAGTATTCATGAATGATGGAAAAATTCATAAATATACATTCGATTGGTATACCAATTACAAAAATACAGATATTAGACGTGTTGATTGGTTTATTGACGGAATTTATATAGATTCAATTGAAGGTAATATGGTTCCAGAACATGAAATGCCTTTATGGATAGGATTATGGTTCCCACCTCTTTGGTCAGGACAAGCAAGTTTTGACAAAGATTATTTATTGATTAAAGAAATTTCTTATCGAGCTTTTGATGAAGTTGATCAATATTATGAATCATGCAGAAGTGAACCGGGTTACAATAAAATCAATCCAAGTGAAGCAAATATTCAAACATTAGATTTTAATGAAATTAAAAATTTAAACAAAATATCAAATCCAGATTTTGAAACATTAGATTTAGCCAAAAAAGATAATTCCTACTATGGTTGGAAAATTGATAACGCTTCTAAAGGAACAGTTGAATTAACAACAGGAAAAAATGGAAATGGATATAAATTAAATGCTTCAAACAATACAAGTGAAATGTTCCATGGTCAATATTTAAAACAAACAATTACTAACACTTTTGAAGGATTTAAATATTCTTTCTCAATTGATGCAAAATTATATAACGAAACAAGCGAAGGAAATGTCGAAATCTATATTAAAGATTCATTGAATAAAACAATAACAAAAGAAATAATTGCGGTAACATCATTAACTTATGAAACTATAACAAGAGAATTAACATTACCTGAAAATGCATATCAAATAGAAATTGATATCACTAGTGAAAACGGTTCTGTTTGTTATGATAACGCTTCTCTTATTTATTTAGGAAATAATTAATACAGAAACAATAAAAATCCACAAAAAAAGTCGGGAATAACTACCCGGCTTTTTTAGATAGTGCGATATACTAAGCAACTTCAGTCCAAGAAATATTTGATAATTTAATCGTATTTCTTGAATCTAATGGCTTACCAAATTGCATATCAATTGAAGAAATATCGCTACCTTCAGTATATACTACTTCAATAGTATTATCTCCAGCTACTAATTCAAAATTTTCTCCATTTACAGCAACTGTTATAGCATCTTCAGAGTTAATTGTTAATGTTAATTTATACTCTTTTCCTGAAGTTAAATTTAAATTCTTATAAAATATTTGAAATCCGTAATCACAATTTCCTGCAACAAATTCATAATCGAATACTAATTCATCGTTAAGCATATATGATGTGTGAACAACAACATTACTTCCACACCATTCTTGATCATTCCAATAAACAAACTCATCATAACCCATTGTTTTTTCTTCACCAAAATTGATAGTAATCGCTCCTTCAGGCATCAATGATGTGTCTGTTGTTACTTCGCCACTTCCAGATGTTTCTCCACCAGCTTCTCCGCTACTGGAACTTTCAGATTCATGATTACACGTGACAGATTCTATAGTACAATTGCCGGAATATGAACCGCTAACTATAGACATAGTAAGTTTATAATCGCCATTATCTGTATGTAGGATAATTGATACATCTCTTTCTGACTCTGCGCCTGTAATAATATTTACTTGCAAATTATTATCAGACAAATTTGCAAATTCTAAATTAGTAACTATACCAACTGAAACACTACAATCTTCTTGTGTTGGAGCTTTTGTAACTTTATAAGCTAAATCTTTCCATGTGAATGTGAAATTATTTGCCGCGCCTGCAGTGGTATTTGCCGTTACTGCATAGCATTCGTTTTCTGTCGTGATTTCACCACTTCCAGATGTTTCTCCACCTTCAGAACTTTCGGATGAAGAAATTACAAAGTCAGTTTTAATAACAACATAATCAGAATCTTCATATGTTTCATCTCCTATAGCTTTAACTTGAATACTATAAGTTCCTGCAGGAAGATCTTTATGGCATGTAATTGTGCCACCATTAGTAATATCTTGTTCCGCTACCACAGAATTTGTTGAATCTAAAATTTGTAAATGATAACCTGTTGCATTTGTTACTGCAGCACAAGCAAAAATATTACTTCCATCGCCAGCAACATTTATAACTCCACCTACTATATTACTTAACTTATTTCCTGTGTCTCCAGTATCTCCACTAGTTGAACCACTTGTGTTACCACTGCTAGAACCATCAGTTGCGGTCCAATTCACATTAGTTAATTTAATTGTATTTCTTAAATCTGTTGATTTATCAACTTGCATGCTTAATGATCCGCTTTGAGCTCCGCCTTCAGTATACGTTACTTCAATATCGTTATCACCTGATTTTAAATTAAATGTTGTGCCATTTATTTTAACCTTAACATCATCTTCAGTATTTATATTCATTGTTAATTTATACTCTTTACCTATAGTTAAAGCTATATTCTTATAAAACACTTGGAATCCCCAATCAGTCGCGGAATTGCCATCATATTCATAATCAAACACTATTTCATGATTATACATATATGCATCGTGAACAGTTACTGAACTTCCACACCACCATTGATCATTCCAATAAATATACTTATTTAACGGCATTGCTGTTTCTTCACCAAATTTAATATCAACTTTTTCATTAGGATCCACTTCTGTAGGATTTCCAATCATTAAATATCCAAACGATGTAGAAACTAAAGAATCCAATACATTTTCTCCATTGCCTTTGGCAATCAATTTTATAATATATATACCATCATCTAGTTCTTTAGTTAATTTTGCTCCAGCTGCGGTTATCTCTTCTCTTGCAACCTCTTCATTTGTATCAGCGTTATAATAAATTACAGTATAACCTGTCGCACCTTCAACTTTAGCAAATTGAATTACTTTACTATTATCAGAAGATTCTGTTGCAATAACAATTCCTTCAGGTGCTGCCAATTGCCCGGCTGTTTCTTCCCAAGAATAATTTGATATAACTATTGTATTTCTTAAATCTGCCGACTTATCAATTTGCATATCTATCGATGCTAAAGCGGCGTCATTTACTTGAGCTCCCTCAATATAAGTTACTTCAATATCATTATCTCCGGATACTAAATCAAATGCTGTACCATTAACAACAACTTTAACTGAATCTTCACTGTTAATTTTCATTGTTAATTTATAAGTTTTTCCTGCAGTCAATGATGTATTCTTATAAAATACTTGGAGCCCCCAATTTGTTGTTGATTCAGCAGCATATTGATAATCAAATGTAGCCTTATCTTCATGAATATAAGCAGAATGAATTGTTACTGAACTTCCACACCACCATTGATCATTCCAATAAACAAATTTATCATTTGGAAGTCCAGAATTACCTTTTTCACCAAACTCAATTGTTACTGAACCATCAGGAATTGTTGAAGTTGAAGAACTTGATCCAGGAGTAACCGTAGAACTTGGTTCAGGAGTTACGTTTGAACTAGGTTCAGGTGTAGTCGGAGTTACTGTAGTAGGATTTGTTGATGTGGTTGGACTATCTTCTTTATTTCCACCACATCCAGTTATCGTAAGACCTAATAATAAAGATGTCGCGACAACAAATAAACTTTTTTTAGATTTCATATTAATTTTTCCCTCCATTTATATGAAAAAAATCTTTTAAGTAGTTTCATTATAGCACCTTTGAAACCGGTTTCACAGTATTTATTAAATTAATTACATCGGTTTCTAAAGCTTAAAAATAAAAAAAGTCAAATAATCAAATTTCCTAATCGATATTTAACTTTCTTATTTTTATATTATATTTGTTTTGTTGATTCTCCAATAATAATTGTTCCTTGTATTTCAATCAATTGATGCGATTCTCTTTTTTCAATAACATCCAAAAGAGCTTGCGCTAGAGCAATTCCAATTTTAGAAGTGTTTTGTCTAGCGGTAGTCAATCTTGGAACAAAATAGCCAAATGTTCCTATACCATCAAATCCTGTAATTGAAATATCTCTAGGACATTCTATTCCATGTTTTTTAAGGATAGCAATTCCTCTAATTGCGGAATAATCATCTGGAAACATAATCGCGGTTGGTCTAACTTTTCTTTCAACCAATTCTAAGATGATTTGTTCAAGTCGAGCAAAATCAACATATTTTGATTTAATTAATTTTCGTTCTGAAACTTTTATACCATATTTATTTAAGCAATCAATAAACGCTCCTGTACGAATATCAGTTACTCGTGAATCTTCTCCTGTTATAAATACAATTTCTTTATGATTTAATTTAACCAAATGCTCTGTTAATTGAAACATTAATGAATAATTGTTAGAAAAAACACCAGTCATTAAATCTCCATAATAGTCGAACCCTACACTAGGTATCTCGCTCATAATAACTTCTTTCATTTCCTTATGAGCCATATTTCCTAACATTAACACGCCATCAATATTTCTAGAAATACAATTTTTATAAAAAGTGCCATCTGCTTTTCCTACAGTTCTAGACACAAATAATAAATCATAACGATTTTTATTCATTTCTGATTGAAAAGAATCTAGTATTTCATTAAACAATGAATGTTTAAATGGTGTTATTTTAGTTCCAAAACAAGACAATATACCAATAATATTGGATTTACCTTTAGACAAATAAGTTGCTGAACTATTCGGAATATATTGTAATTCATCCATGGCTTTTAAAACTTTTTCTTTAGTTGAATTAGGAATTGAAGAATAATTATTAATTACTTTAGAAACAGTAGATGGAGAAACTCCACAATACTTAGCAATATCATAAATTGTGATCATAGATTCACCTGCTCTCTTCATAAATAATTGTTGTAACTGATTTAGAAGGTAAAAAGATACTAAACTTTTCATCAATAAACTTAATATTCAAATCTATATCTTCGCCTTCATTTAACAATATGCATATATATTTATTATCTACTCTTTTATATGTTGTTGCAATAACAAAGCTAGTTAAAACACTAGTGTTAATTCGAATATCTCCTTTTGATAAGAATTTTGAAAAATGCGAAATAATATAAAAACTTGGATTATATATCAGTCTTTTTTCCTTATGATTAAATATTATAGGGGCTTCGCAATAATTACCCACATAATTAGGTCCGCCACGTTCATCTAAAATCAGATTCCAATCAATAAATCCTGAAGAAAAATTTTCTGAATCTAGAATATAGTTTTTGGCATATCTTAAACCATTTTCAAAATTCCCAATATTTTTACTAGGATCATTTTGATCTAACAAAAGTAATTCAACGCATCCTTCAGTAAAAAGTAATATTTTATCATTATATAAATCATGAACCTTACTTAATTCTTGATTGCAATAATTATCGTACCAATGGTAAGCAATTCCATAAATAAAATCATTATTTTCTTCATCTATTGTATCTTTAACTCTAGAAACAATAATATCTTTATTATGATCCCATATAAATAATTTCGTATTAAAATTATTGATTTTTATCAATGGATATAGAACTTTAACAAATTCTTTTTCATCTCCGCTATCAAATATGCAAGAGTCCCATATTTGAGTGGCTTGTGGCTCATTTTGAATTGACATATAATCAATATCAATTCCATTTTTTTGCATTTCTTTTATATAATTAGTTAGATATAGTGCATAATCTAAATAATTTTCTTTTTTTAATTTTCCTCCATGTCTACGATCCCCATTAGTTTTAAATTTTGCTGGAGGGCTCCATGGAGAAGCAAAAACAAGCAAGTCTTTTCTATCCTTAATTTCTTTAACAAATGGAATAATTGTATTAACATCATGCTCTAAAGTAAAAGTATCTCCTTTTAAATAATCATAAATTGAGCAAGAAAAATCACATGATCCTATCGTTAATCGAATCATATTATAGTTTAATCCTTTAGGAGAGAAAACCTTTTCAATAAATTCTTCTTTTTGTTCTTTATTAAGCAATGAATAATTAAAATAAGCTGCTTCTGTAAAAGCGCCACCAAAGCCTAAGAGAGTTTGATAAGTTTTTTTATTATCAATAATAATATCGAAAGATTCATTTGTTATTTCTTTTTTCTTCAAAGATACAAAATAATTATCTTTATTTGAACATAATATTTTAATCATTTTTTAATACCTCTTCTAATTAATTCTGGATATGCTTTATTAATCGTTATATCAAAAATAGAATTCGAATAAAGATTTATTATTAATAATGATATCGAAAAATATCCAAAAATATATACTAATAAACAAATAACATTTAATACATCATTTCCAACAAATTCCATTATGATAAATGGCAAGGTTGTTATTATAAATATTAAAAGATTATTGAAAAATTTACCCACCAAAAATCTTACTCCATTAATAAACAATTGCTTAAATGATGCCTTATATAAAATTGCTTGAGTCTGCATAAATAAACTTATGATAATAAATAAAGAATATAATAAGTAAGATAAACCTGTAAAAATAGAAGGAAATAAACTACTCTCATCAAAAGTTTCAAACATAATTGTGGAATTTATTCTAATTAACCCATAAAATAAACCTAATAAAAAATATATCAATAAAAATTGTTTGTAATTTTTTCTAATTCCATAAAAAAAATCTTTTCTAACCGAAGCACCTTCTCCAAAAGTAAGACGTTTTATAAAATATAAAGCTCCCGCTACACCTAGTCCGAATATCATAAAAAATACAATTTTAATTCCATAAATAAAAATATAATTGATCAAATGTGGATCATCAACAATAAATGTATCTTGTATAAAAATATTAAACATAATATTTGGGATTAAGAATAAGCCTAAACACAATGAGCAAACAAATAAATCTAAAAAACGATATCGAAGAAGTTCCTTAAATAATTCAAATCGATTATTAGCTAGATGATCCATTTATATCTCTCCTTTCAACAAATCGTTTAATATATTATAACCAATTGAAGATAATGTATCAAAATGAGGTGATTTATTATTTATCAAAATATATGATGATGATTTGATTTCTCCATCAAAATTAAACCATTTATTCAAGTAACTAATTTCTTGATTATTTTCTTCATATATTTTTATTCCGTATGAATTATCTTCATATTTATACGTTTGGTAATTATCAGAGTATCCATTCATAGATAAGTAGTAATCTTGAATATAATTTTTCATTTCATCTAAATCTTTTTCATAAAGTATTATCAAATCACTTTTAACTCCAAAATTACTATAATAAGAAGAAATATTTTTATCTTCATAAGAATAATTATAAACATTAACTTGTTCAATACCAAAATTTATATATTTTTCTTCAATTTTGTTTTTTAAAGAATTATCTTTTATTCCATAAGATGTCACAAAAATTGAAAATATCTCATTTCTGCTATACTCATTAACATACGATACTAAATAATATGATAACGCATAAGATAAAATAGATATTAGTAAAACTATATACCAAGAATATGTTAAATAGTCCTTTACTTGACTACTTTTTTTCATAACAAATCACCACATTTCTCGATATTAAAAATACATAATGACAATTTATATCTAAAACATATTCTGTCGGAATTAATATCCGATATGTTTTATCATTTTCATCTTTAATTTTATATGCATGGAAAGAAACATGTGCAAAGGTTTCTGTTTGCATATCTTCAATAACCTCAGCATTAATTTGTTTATTATTACTAATAATTACTTGATTATATAAACATATTTTATGATTGATTTTATTAATACATTCGAATATAAAATAATATAAAAGATTTAATAATAATGAAAAAACAACAAAAAAGGAAAAGATAAAGATTTGCTCAAATTCTCTTGTTGTCACTAAAAATAAGAAAATGATACTTAAGCAAAACAAAAGTGCAGTAATAATAGCTATTATTACATATTTTTTTCTACTTTTGATAATACTTAAAATTACTTCTTCATTAATACAATTCATAATTACCTTTCTTATTCATACTTTTTTATTTTTTCTCTATTCTTTTTAAATACTCAAAATACGAATAACGACATCCGCAATATTGTTGCCGATAAAGTCCATATTTATTACTAATTTGTCTTCCTAACTCTGCTCCTTGTTTCTTTTTAAAATCAGAAAAGAAATACTTAACAGGAAAATACTTGTTTTGCAGTTCTTCTCCTATTTCATTTAATTTTACAGAATTTTTTTGACTTGAAACACTCATAACAGTAGTTATATAATCATAGCTATTTCTATAAGCATATTCATATGCTTCTTCTAATCTAAGTCGATAACATAAAAAGCATCTTTCTCCGCCTTCTCTAGCATCTTTAAACACCGATAATTTATGTGAATATTTTTCTTCATCATAAGTCGGAATAACATATTTAACATTCAGTCCTAAATCAATATTTAATTGTTCGACAAATCTTTTCATTTCTTCTAAACGTCGATAGTATTCATTACTTGGGTAAATATTTGAATTATTGTAATAAATTGTAATATCAAAATATGGACTTAAAAAAGTTAAAGGAAACGCTGAACAAGGTCCACAGCATACATGAAGCAATATTTTCGGTTTAACTTCTTTATTTTTAATTAAATCAATCTCTTTTAAAGAAAGATTGTAATAATATAACTTTTCCATATGATACCCCTATAATGACCACTTAAAATATAAAACAAGCATCGCCAAAAGAAAAGAAGCGATATTTTTCCTCAATCGCATGTTTGTAAGCATCTAATATAAATTCTCTTCCCGCAAAAGCGGATACAAGCATAATTAAAGTTGATTTTGGTAAATGAAAATTAGTAATTAATCCATTAATAGCTAAAAACTTATAACCTGGATAAATAAAAATATCTGTACTTCCTGCACAAGCTCTAAATTCACCATATTTTTGCATGACTGATTCAACCACTCTTGTAGAAGTAGTTCCAACAGCAATGATTCTTCTATTTTCTTTTTTAGCTTTATTTAAAATTGCTGCTGTTTCAGCAGTCATTATATAACTTTCCGAATGCATATGATGATCTAAAATATTGTCCACTTTTACCGGTCTAAAAGTACCTAAACCGATATGTAATGTCACTTCAACAATCGTAACACCTTTTTCAATTAATTTTTGATTCAACTCTTCAGTGAAATGAAAACCCGCTGTTGGAGCGGCAGCACTTCCTTCATATTTAGCGTACACAGTTTGATAACGAGAATTATCTTCACATTGTGCTTTTATATATGGAGGTAAAGGCATTTTTCCAAGTTTATCTAATACTTCATAAAAAACGCCTTGATAATGCATACGGAAATGTCTTATTCCTTCATCTAATACTTTAATACATTCCGCAACTAATTCACCATTACCAAAAATAATATTCGTTCCTAATTTAATAGTTTTGGCATTACCTGTTAAACATTCCCATTCATCATTTTGTAATTGTTTTAATAACAAAACTTCCACTTTTGCTCCCGTATGTTCTTTAATTCCATATAATCTTGCAGGAATTACTTTAGTGTTATTCCTTACCAAAACATCACCAGGTTTTAAGAAATCAATTATATTATAAAATTGATGGTCTTCATAACTTTTATTTTCACGATCTATCACTAAAAGTCGAGAATGATCTCTTTTTTCACTTGGAGATTGCGCGATTAGTTCTTCTGGTAAATCAAAATCAAAATCACAAATATCCATCTTAAAAACCTCTCTTATCTCCAAATTTAGCCAAAAATTCTTCTTTAAAATCACCAAATCTATCTTCTTGAATAGCAATTCTTGCTTCTTCCATCATCTTAATTAAAAAGCGAATATTATGTATAGATAATAATCTCTTTCCAAACGATTCATCACATTTATATAAATGTCTAAGATACGCTTTCGTATAATTCTTACATGTATAACAATCACATTCTACATCTAAAGGAGTAAAATCTTCTTCATATTTTTGATCACGAATATTAACTCTTCCTGTGCTAGTCATTAACGCTCCATGACGAGCAATTCTTGTTGGTAAAACACAATCAAACATATCTACACCCATGGCAATTCCTTCTAAAATATAATCAATTGAACCAACTCCCATCAAATATCGTGGTTTATCTTGTGGAAGATAAGGAACAGTATCTTTAACCATTTTAAACATAACTTCTTTTGGTTCGCCTATTGAAGTTCCTCCAATTGAATAACCTGGAAAATCCATTTTTGCCAATTCTTCAGCACAATATCTCCGTAATGAAGCAAACTCTCCACCTTGAACTATACCAAAAAGAGCTTGATCTTCTCTTTTATGAGCGTCTTTTCCTCGTTTTGCCCATCTTAAAGTTCTTTCAACACTATTCTTCATATATTCATAAGTGACAGGATAAGGAGGACACTCATCAAAAGACATAATAATATCTGCTCCTAACTTTTCTTCAATACCAATAGCTATTTCAGGAGAAAAAAACAATTTTGCGCCATTTAAATGGTTTTTAAAAGTAACTCCTTCTTCAGTGATTTTTCGATTCTCCGATAATGAAAAAACTTGAAAGCCTCCAGAGTCTGTTAATATTGGTCCATCATAATTCATAAACTTATGTAATCCACCAGCTTTTTGTACTAAATCCGCACCAGGTCTTAATGAAAGATGATATGTATTAGCTAAAATCACCCCAGAACCACATTCTTTTAGTTCTTCAGGTGATAATGTTTTAACTGTAGCTAAAGTTCCTACAGGCATAAACATTGGAACTTCAACATCACCATGAGGAGTATGTAAAATACCATATCTAGCTCCTGTTTGTTTACATATATGCTTAATTTCTAAATAAAAATCTTTCATCTTCAACACGATCCTCTCTTAAAACAATGTCTATTATAACATAATAAAAAAGCCCTTTTACTTATTTATTCGCTTTTTTAATTTTCACCGTTATTGCTTAATTCAGATATTCCATCTGTTAATGTTTTCTTGCTTATTTTATTATTAGCCATCATATATCCCACTAGAAGTAAAACAATCAACAATGTTGGATCTAAATATAAAGGTAATGTATCAGCATATTCTACAAAAACATTTTGTCCATAATTTAAGTTAACATATACATAGTAATGAATCATAAATGAAAGGATCAAATTCTTTTTTAAAGAGGAATCATTTGAATTTTTGTAATATTTATAAGTAGTCATGATTGCAACAATTGTCAATCCTACCAAAATTAGAAATGCTGGTATCCCATTTTGAAATAAAGCATCTAAATATATATTTCGAGTATTCATCGTTTCTTTTAATACTTCCTTAGGTTGATTGCCTAATGGATATTTAAAAACATTTTTTAAAACGTTAATACCAACTTCAACACGAGCAATACTCTTACCTTTCCAAACAACTAAAACTATAGCAAATAAAGCAAATAATCCTATTCCTAAAAAAATATTTTTTCTTTTCTTTTTATCTTTTGGAAAATTCATAATTAAGGCTGTAATTAACATTGATAAACCAGAAACAAAAATCCCTAAAAAATATGGAATCAAAATTAAACCCACAACGCCTAAAATTCCTGATGATAACGCTATTTTTTTTAATTTTAATTCACTATCATCAACTTTTTTATATTTCCATAGAACCATAAAGCCAGAAGATAATAAAGATAATGCATAACCAAAAAAAGTCATATAAACTCGCGATTCTTTTTGAAAAGGATTAGTACCTAAAATCCACATTTTTGAAGAAAGCATTACAGAACCAATATTTTCTTCAAGCATATATAAAAGCCCATAACTAAACAAAGTTGCAAACAATGATATTATTCCAAAGACAAATAATGTGCCATATATTGCAATTAAATATTTACCAATATTGCTTTCTTTATCGACTCCTAATGTATATCCAATCCAAGATGCACCTAAAAAACTTAAAACTGCAGGAATAATATCAATAATGCTTATGGCATCGTTTATTGTATAATGAATAATTAAATTAGGCAGTACAGAAACGCCATATAAAAGCGAAAACGCTAAAAAAATTATAGAAGTGGAATTCAATTTCCTTACATTGCTAAAATATAAAGCTAAGCTAATTAACATTAATACTATTTCAATTATTCGAATAATTGTCCCATATGCAAAAAAACTGACATTTAAGGCAATTACAAATTCTAAAACAAATATCAAAAATAATGATTTCAAACTATTTTTATTAATATTATCCATGCAGAATTTCCTCCTTTTTACCAATAGCACCCTTTTTCGACTTTTTGATAACCTTTTGGCTTATTTGTAGGTCTAATCCAATACTCATTAATATATTTAGAAACATGATCTCGGTTTTCCCATCTTTTGCCAATTATACCAAACATTGTCTGCGTAGCACCACCGGTTTGAATGGCTTGCTTACCAATTTTAGCAATATATGAGCATAATAAGCTTCCATAAGCTCCTGCACCAACAAGCGCTATATCAAAATCAATTCTATCAATCTGTTTTTTCATGTATTCTAATGCTTCTTCAAAGTTATGAAATCTTTCGTCTTCTTGATCCGCTATTGTTTGAACTGCTTCTATGGTTAAAAGTTCAAAATCTGGAACAACATTATCATAAAATAGCTTATCTTTTATTTTATATTGCATTTCAATATCCTTTGCAAACGGTGATATAACTAACACTTTCTTATGTTGTAATGATTGTATCCAATCACCTCTAAGAGGTTCAAAAGCTTCATATTGTATTATTTCTAATTGAGAACAATATTTTTTATAAAAATAATCTTCCATATGAATACCAGATATTCCTAAAATAGTGCTTGACGCAAAAGCCTTCAATGCATGTTGGCTATATAAAGTCAAAGTCTCTTTTGAAACCGGAAATACGCCTGCACCATTTTTAATACTATATCTTACACTTAGTTTATAATCTTTTTTAAATCCTAAACATATTTTTTCATAATTATTAATGCAAGAAAGTTCAACTGCTCCAAATCTTATTGCAGAAAAAGGTTTTCCACTTTCAATCCACTTTTTTAATGCATTATTGCTATATTCTAAAGTAATATTTTTCTTACCTAAAAATTTATTTGTACTTTTTTTCTTTTTAAAAAAGCGCCACATTAAAACAAACCAACTATTTTTTATAAAATATCTAAAATACGCTAGTTTTTTCATAAGCTTTACCCCTTCATTAATTATACTTTTTAATTCATTAGAATTAAAGCTCATATTTTATACTATAAATTTTAATATTTATTTGCCTATTTATATCGTAAATAACGAATAAACTGTTCATTTAAAGTATATTTTCTATTACTTTTAATTTCATAATGTTCAATACATCGTGATTTACATCCTCTAATATTTTTTCCAACATAATCATTTAATGTTTGAATACATACAAATCCCTCTTTATTTTTATCTACAACAAATATTCCTTCATTGCGATGAAATAAATCTAAAATGTTATTATTATGCATCGACAAATATAATGTTGCTCCATGAGGATTAGTATTTTGATTAATAAACATTTTTAAAAAGTTTTTTACTACTTGTAAATTAATCGAAGAATCTATTTCATCAATAATTAAAATAGAACCATTTTTTAAAGCAAAATACGCTGTCATAAAAAGTAATACACCTTTCAAGGTTCCAAAGGATATAATATTTATCATTTCCGATAATGAAAATTTATGTACTTTCCCATATATTTTTATGAAAAAGTGCATTTTATCCTCACTAAGCTTTATACCCTCAATTAAAGGTTCAAATATATTAAATATATTTAAAAATATATTTTTATCCATCCGTTCATATAATCTAATTATTTTTAAGATAATTTCGCCAGAAGATAATTGCATAATATGAAAAACGGACTCCTTCTGCGTGATTAATTCTTTTTCTTTTTTTAGATGATAAAAATTCCCATTATATAATGTTGTTGGATGAAATTTTTTAATCTTTTTATACCTTAAATATTGTCTTTTTACTATACAATAAGTAACTTCAAAAGACGCTTCCTTAGAAGGATAAATATTACAACGATAATTATATAAATAATCGTTTTCTGCTACAAAGATTTCTAAATCAATATTATCCTTTGCAAAATCCAATCTGTTATAGCAAATGCGTCTATTATTTAATAATTCATATGACATTAAAATCAATGATAAAACACTTGTTTTCCCTTGTCCATTTCCACCAATGATTGAATTGCATATATTGCTATAAGTGCCTTGAAAAACATTCAATAATTCACTATCTAGCATTGCTTTTCGTGGAACTTTATCAGAAATAAAATCAATACTAAAATTATCCTTTAATTTTCTAAATCCAGACACTATAATTTTTAAAATTCTCACTATCTATAAAAGTTATATCATTCTTCAAATCGCTAAATTAATATAACATATTCAAAGTAAACTGTAAACTAAATCAATGATTTTGAAATTGTTTTAATAACATTAATCATCTTCATAAAATCATTAATATCTAAATACTCTAGTGGACCATGAAAGTTTTCTCCCCCAGTTCCTAAATTAGGACATGGAATACCTTCAAAAGACAATCTTGCACCATCAGTGCCACCTCTTATTGGCATTTCAATTGGAGTAATATTATTTTCTTTCATCGCTGATTCAACAATAGAAACTAATTCCATTCTTTCAGCAATTTTTTCCTTCATATTGTAATAGCTATCCTCAATAGATACAGTAACGATTTCTTCTCCATATTTTTTATTTATAACTCTAGCAATATCGAACATTTTAGTTTTTCTTTGTTCAAAAACATTGCGATCATGATCGCGAATTATGTAACTTAAATTTGTCAAAGAAACATCTCCATTTATAGATGTTAAATGATAAAAACCCTCATACATTTCGGTGTGCTCCGGTCTCTCTTTTTCTGGTAACATTGATACGAATTCTAAAGCCACTAATTGTGCATTAATCATTTTATTTTTAGCAGAACCTGGATGAATACTTTTTCCGTGTACTATTATTTTTGCTGAAGCAGCATTAAAAGTTTCATAGTTAATTTCACGAATATCTCCTCCATCAACTGTATATGTATAAGCATTATTCGTAGATTCTAAATACCATTTAAAATCGAAATGATCAGTTCCTGCACCTACTTCTTCATCAGGAGTAAAACATACAACAATATTTGGATGTTCAACTTCTGTATGCATAATATAGTCTACAAAACTCATAATAATTGCTATACCAGCTTTATCATCCGCTCCTAAAAGAGTAGTACCATCTGTAACAACTAATTGATGTCCTTCCTTTCCAAGCAAATCTTCTTTTGCTAGTATCATACCATTTCCTAAAATAATATCTTCACCATTAAAAGATACAATTTGAGGCTTAATATCTTTACCACTTGCATCGGGAGCTGTATCCATATGTGATATAAGTCCTAATGTTTGATTAGAGCTACAATTACTAGGTATTTTTGCGTAAACATAACCATAATCATCTATTCTAGCATTTGTAACTCCTAATGATTTTAATTCATTAACTAAATATTTTCCTAACTCAAGTTGCTTTAGTGTGCTTGGAAATGTTGTTGACTCTTCTTTCGATTGTGTATCAAATGAAACATATTTTAAAAATCTTTCTACCGGTTCCATACGTTTATCACCTCTTAGATATGATATCATAATTACAACTAATTTTGATTTATTTCTAACTTTTATAAAAAATTATTCAAAAAAACAATTGCAAGTGATATACTTTTTAAGAAATAACTTTAAAGGAGTCGATTTTTATGGGTAGAGCACATGAAGTACGTGCAGCATCAATGGCCGCGACAAATGCAAAAAAAACCGCTCTATATATGAGAGCGTCAAAAGAAATCTATATGGCTGCTAAATCAGGAGAACCTGATCCAAATAGCAATCTTGCATTACGTGCCACAATTGAAAAATTTAGAGGTCAAAACATTCCAAAAGATGTAATTCAACGCGCTATTGAAAAAGCAAAAGGCGGATCTGCTGAAAGCTATATTGCTGGTCGTTATGAAGGATATGGACCAGGAAATGTTGCTTTCATCATTGACACTTTAACCGATAACTCAAACAGAGCGTTTGTTGAAGTTAGAACTGTTGTCAATAAAAGAGGGGGCCATTTAGGAGCACCAGGCAGTGTTTCTTTCAACTTCGAGCAAGCAGGAGTTTTAGTTTTTGAATCAAGCATGAGCCGTGATGAAATTGAAGAATTGCTTATTATGGGCGATGTCGATGTCACAGATGTCACAAAAGATGATGATGGTTATGTTGAAATTCATGTTACACCAACAGCGTTAAACGATGCTAAAAATTGTTTAAATGAAAATGGAATTACTGAATTCGAAACCTGCGAATTGCAAATGTTGCCAAATGATTATGTTGATCCTAACGATGAGGATCGTGAAAAAATGCAATCGATGCTCGATATGCTTGATGAATTAGAAGATGTACAAGCCGTTTGGCATAATATGAAGTAAAAATCAAACAAAAAACACTTGATAAAAGTATCATAAAATGATACTATGTCTAAGCCAAACTTTCTTTAAGCACGCTTAGAGGCTTAAGGCGGAAGGAGATTTTGAAAATGAAAAAAGACACACACCCAAAATATCACAAATGCACAGTTACTTGTGTTTCTTGTGGTACAACATTTGAAACAGGATCAATCTTAAAGGAAATCCGTGTTGATACTTGTTCAAATTGTCATCCATTCTACACAGGTAAACAACGTTTTACCCAAGCAGATGGTCGTGTTGATAAGTTCAACAAAAAATACGGATTGGGAAAATAAGAATCCATATTTACTATTAAACCGCTATCTGAGGGATAGTGGTTTTTTTCTTTGACAAAGGAGGAGAAAATTAATATGAAAAATAAATTCTACATAACAACGCCTATTTATTATCCAAGTGCTAATTTGCATATTGGACACGCTTATTGTACAGTTATGTGCGATGTTTACGCGCGATATAGAAGAATGAGAAGTCAAGAAGTATTTTTCTTAACCGGTTCTGATGAACACGGTGAAAAGATTCAAAAAAATGCTATTTTAGCAAATAAAAGCGAACAAGAATTTGTCGATGAAATAGTAAAAGGATTTAAAGAGCTTTGGAGTGCATTAGAAATCAGCAATGATGATTATATTAGAACAACTGAAAAAAGACATACCAAAGTCGTTCAAGATGTTTTTTCTAAACTTTTAGAACAAGGTGACATTTATTTAGGTGATTACGAAGGTTGGTACTGTACTCCTTGTGAATCATTCTGGACCGACACCCAAGTTGGAGAAGAAAAAATTTGTCCTGATTGCGGAAGACCTGTTTATAAAGCAAAAGAACAAGCTTATTTCTTAAGAGTAGGAAAATATGTTGATAGATTATTAAAGTTCTACGATGAACATCCTGAATTCATTACTCCTGAATCAAGAAAAAATGAAATGATAAATACCTTTATTAAGCCAGGATTAGAAGATTTATGCATTACAAGAACCACTTTTTCATGGGGTGTTCCTGTAAAAGAAGATCCTCGTCATGTAGTTTATGTTTGGATTGATGCATTATTAAATTATATTTCTGCATTAGGCTATGATAGCGATGACTTATCTTTATTTAATAAATTTTGGAATGAAGATACTGAAATTATTCATGTTATTGGTAATGATATTACTCGTTTCCACACCATTTATTGGCCTATCATCTTAATGGCGCTTAACATTCATCTTCCAGACAAAGTATTTGTCCATGGATTATTAATGATGAAAGATGGAAAAATGTCTAAATCAAAAGGAAATGTTGTTAGCCCATATCCTTTAATTGATCGTTATGGTTTAGATGCAGTTCGTTATTATTTAGTTAGAGAAACTATTTTTGGTAGTGATGGAAGATTCACCCCTGAAGATTTTGTCACTCGTATTAATACCGATTTAGCCAATGATTTTGGAAATCTTTTAAATCGCACAGTTGGAATGATGATTAAATATTTTGATGGTCATATTCCTGCTTATCAAGGTGATGTTAATCCTCAAGATAAAGAACTTAGAAGCTTAGCTATGTTCACAATCGATCAATATGAAAAAGCCTTCGATGATGTTAAAATCACTGATGCCTTTATTGCTGTAATGAATCTTATTTCAAGAGCAAACAAATATATTGATGAAACTACACCTTGGGCATTAGCAAAAGATGAAACAAAAACAAAAGAGCTTCAAAGCGTCATGTCACATCTTGTAAATGTTTTATATATTGCTGGTGTATTATTACAACCTGTCTTAACTCACGCACCAAAATCTTTATTTGAACAACTTGGGGTAAAAGAAGAATATCAAAACTACGATAGTATCCATAATTTTGGAATTATTGGTGATGTTGATGTTACTAAAGGAAATCCATTATTTCCTCGTTTAGATGCAAAAGAAGAAATTGAATTTATCGCTTCTTTAATGCAAAAAAAATAAATTTATAAGATTAGTCCCTTTTATAGGGACTTTTTAGGAGATAAAAAATGGCAAAAAAAAGAGATTTAAATTTAGGAGAATTTGAAGCTATATGTGAAGATATATCTTTTGATGGTAAAGGAGTAACTCATTATCAAGGAAAGGTTGTTTTTGTTCCAGGCTTTTTTCTTAATGAAAAAGCGATTATTCGCTTGGTATATGAAAGAAGCGAATTTTATGCTGGGAAAATTATTAAAATAATCGAAAAATCTCCATACAGAATAGAACCAAAATGCAAAATATGTTCTAGTTGTGGTGGCTGTTGCTATCAACAATTAGAATATGCCTCGCAATTAGAATATAAAACTAAAAAGGTTAAAGACGCTTTCTTTAAATTTGCCAAAATGAATGTTAATGTTGAACCTTGTATAGGAATGACAGAACCATATTTTTATCGTAATAAAATTCAAATGCCTATCGGTATATCTCAAAAAGGAAGGATTATTACTGGGTTTTATAAAGAAAAAACCCATGAAATTGTTCCTGTAGATAAATGCTATATTGAAAACGAACAAGCGGAAGAAGTTTTAAATATAATTAAAGATTTAATGAAAAAATATAAAATATTGCCTTATAACGAGGACACAAGAAAAGGCATTATTCGTCATATCTTGATAAGAACTTCATTCCATAAAAAACAAATTATGGTTGTATTAGTAACAAATCAAGATGAATTCGGCGGAAGAAGAGAATTTGTAAAAGCTCTTCATTTAACTTGCTCATCGATTACAACAATTGTACAAAACATTAATACCCGTGATACAAATGTCATATTAGGTGAAAAAGAACGTGTTCTGTATGGAAAAGGGTATATTGAAGATTCATTATGTGATGTTTGGTTTCAAATATCCGCGAAATCATTTTATCAAATTAATCCTATTCAAACAGAAATTTTATATAATACCGCAATTAAGCTTGCTAATTTAAGTGGAAATGAAACTGTTTTAGATTGTTACTGTGGAATTGGAACAATAGGTTTAATTGCTTCTAAATATGCAAAAAAAGTTATCGGTATTGAAATTGTTAAAGAAGCCGTTTCTGACGCAATTAAAAATGCAAAAAGAAATAATATTAGCAACGAAACTTTTGTTGTCGGTGACGCAAGTGAGTATATGGTTGAATACGCTAAATCAAAAGGAAAAGTTGATGTTTTGTTTATGGATCCACCAAGAAAAGGTTCTGATCAAAAATTTTTAAGTTCTGTATTAACTTTACTTCCTAAAAAAATCATCTATATTTCTTGTGATCCAACTACTTTAGCAAGAGACATTAAGATTCTTTCTTCTAAATATAAAATAACTAGAATTCAACCTGTGGATATGTTTCCAATGACTTATCATGTAGAGACAATCTGTGCTTTAACATTAAATAAGTAATATCGAATACGCGTTAAAATATATTTAAATTAATTATGTTTCCAATCATAAATGATATATTTAAAAATAATAAAAATTTTATTATTTATGTTAGTTTTATAATGTAGGGGAAAAATTAGTAAGATTATAACAATCCCTTCGTTAAAGCCTTCATTCATTTTTTATGCGATTACCCTAAATAAACAATATTTATTGTATTTTTTTAATTAAGCAAATGATATAATATTCACAGAAAGGCAATATTGCATTATGGCATTTACAAATAAGAATTAATTAGCAAAAAACAAAAAAGAAATTAGTAATAAGAGGGAAAAACATGGCATTTTACACAAGAGAAGAAGCAAAGGTTAAAATAGAGACAATTTTGAAAGAACAACATCCACTTAAAACAGGCCAAACATTACCAATCAGAAGTGGAACAAAGTTTAATGTCTATTCAATTCCAGTAGAATATTTAGCCCCCAATGTTTTAAATGATAGAATAGCTTGGAGAATCAGAGAATTTGAAGCTTCAAATGGTAGAAAACTATCATTCGACTCACCAGAAGATGTTGAATATGTATACGAATTATTAGAAAAAGAATCTCCAAAAGAAAACGAAAAAACATTAAAAGATTTAGCAGAAAAAGGGCAACAAGTTGATGGCATCATAACCAAAGATGGAATTATAATTGATGGTAATAGAAGAGCTACTTTACTAAGAAAATTATTTAAAGGAGCTGCTTCAAAGTTCAATAAAAATCTAGAAGATTTTAGATTTTTTAACGCTATTGTTTTATCAGAAGACATTGATGATAAAGAAATTATGGCATTAGAAACTAGAATTCAAATTGGTGAAGACAAAAAATTAGATTATAACCCTATTTGTATGTATATTAAAGTTGATAATTTATCCGCAGCTGGATATAATGATCAACAAATTGCCAATTATATGAATATTACAGAAAGTGATGTAAAAGAAAAAAAAGAGATTTTTAGGTTGATGAATGAATATCTTGAGGCAATTGGGAAGCCTAATCATTATACATTATTAGAAGGGTTAGAAGATCAATTCATAAATACTAAAACTGTATTTAAAAGAATGGACAACAGAACATATCAAACATATGATTGGGATTACACAGCTGAAGATGTTGCAAATTTTAAACAAGTTTGCTATGACTATTTAAGAGCGAAATTTGAAGGAAAAAAATATAGGGATGTATTAATTGGAAAGTCTTTTAAAACAAATGGCGTATTTATTAAAAAAAGTGTTTGGGAAGAATTTTTTGAAAACCACGAAAAAGTAATTAATGATAATAATCCGCAAAATGAAAAAGACTGGGAAGCTCTAGGCAAAAAACAATTTGTACAAATTTTAAAAAATGCATCTTTAAAGTTAGAAGAAGTATTAAATGAGAAAAATGTATCATCATTAGTCATAACAATTCAATCAAAAATCAGAAATCTTATGGATTGTTTAAATGAAAATAATGAACTAACACAAGAAGACTACAAAATTTTAAAAAAAGCTAACAGTCTATTATGGGATATATTGAAGGAATATAAATAAATGAACGAAGCTATTTGCAAGTTTAAAGATAATATTTTGCTTATTGCCGGTTTACCATTAGATAATCAAAGAAAAATTATGAAAATTAAGCTTTTTTTAAATCCCTATCAATTGCTTTCATATAGATTTATAGATAACACATTAGAAATAAAATTTATTATTGATGATGCAAACATTATTGTTAAAGAGATAAATGAAATCATAAAATTTATTGAAAATGTTTTTAATATAAGTATTTTACTTGACGATAATATTAAAAAAAGTATAGATATACAAACAACCAAAGTTTTAACTTTTAATGAAACCATAAAAAAATTAAAATCATTAAAAAATGGCTGCTTAGAAAAATCCGACGAATTTATCAAATACTGTGAATTTTCTGATCGTACTTTAAAATGTAAATTAAGGTCTTATCAGTATACTGCTTCATATTTTTTAACGATTGGTCAAGGCGGCTTTGATTTTTCTGTCCCTGGCTCCGGAAAAACCATTATAACTTATGCTTCATATAATTATTTGAGATATAATAAAATTTGTGATTGCATTTTAATAATCGGACCTATAAATTCATTTAATGCATGGTTTGATGAATATGAAACCTGTTTTAATAATCAACCTGATTTTATTTCTTTATCCTCTTACACAAAAAAAGATGCAGAAATATATCTACTATCATCCAAAAATTATCATAAAGAAATAACCTTTATAAACATTGATAAAGTATGGAGAATGAGAAAAGAATTAATCAATTTTATTAAGAATAAAAATATATTGCTCATAGTAGATGAAGCTCATAAAGAAAAAAATCCAAACGCACAAATTACGAAAGCTGTTCTAGAAATAACAAAATATGCAAAATATAGAATTATTCTCACTGGTACACCTATGCCTAATGGATACGAAGATTTATTTTCTTTAATGAAAATTTATGAGCCTTATGAAAGAATATTACCGTACAATTACAGTGAATTGGTAAAATTAACAAAAATTGGTGCAAATAAAGACCAACAAAGTAAAATTATGCAGGCTATCAAACCAATCTATTCTAGGGTATCTAAAGCATATCTATTAAATACCGGAGAATTACTTCCACCTAATTACAGATTTATTAAATGCAAATTATCAAATGAACAAAAAGAAATTTATAATTTTTTAAACAAAATGGCATTTCAAATTGAAGACGACTTTAATTCTATTTTAAATTTGAATTTAATGAAAGCTATATTAATTAGAAAAATGCAAGTTTCTGCAAACCCTGGATTATTATCAAAAAGCATAATCAATTCAATTGAAGAATATTATGAAGAATATTATGAAGATTTCAATAAAGAAAATTCAGATAATGAAGCTTTATTAAAAGCTGATAATGATATAAAAAAAGCAATCGCAGCATCACCAATTGCTAATTTAATATATAAATTTGAATCAGGTTATTACCAATCACAGAAAAATATAATTGCAGTAAATCTTGCCTTAGAATTAGTTTCAAAAGGGGAAAAAGTTATTATTTGGGATGTTTTTGTTCAAAATATGTATTCTATAAAAAAATTATTAAATTCTAAATCAGACATAGAAATTGAAATAATTAATGGCACAATTAGTGGTCAAGATAGGCAAAATGCAATAAATAGATTTAAATTAGGAAACAGCATGATTTTAATTGCAAATCCAGCAACCTTAGCTGAATCAATTTCATTACATAAAGCATGTCATAACGCTATCTATGTTAATAGAAATTTTAATGCAGCACAATTTATTCAATCAAAAGATAGAATCCATAGAATAAATATGCCAAAAGAAATAACAGCAAATTATTATTTTATAATTAATGAAGATACCATTGATGAAACTATTCAAGATAGACTTGAATTAAAAGAAAATAGAATGATTAAAATTTTAGACTCTGATGAACTTGAAATAGGTGGATCCGAGTTTGAAAATAATTCATTTATGTCTTTGGATGACATTATTTCATCCTTCAAAAAGTAGGTGTAACAATGGAAATTAATCAAATAATTCTTTTAAACAACTTATTAAATGAAGAAATTAAAAAATACGAACTCTTTTCTACGAACGAATTAAAGGAAATGCTCGGTATTGATAAAAACTCCAAAAATCTTAATAGAGTTATTTTTAATAAAATTATTGAATCATCTATCAATAGAGATATACTATTGACATTACTCAAACAATGCTCTTGTATTATAAAAACTGTAAATTTAGAATGGAATAATTCATTGAAAGAATCGATGTCATTAAACGTTTTTAAATATTTTGACATATGTAATGAAATTTGGGAAAATTCTAAATTATATAAATATTTTATAGAAAATACTTTTGTTTTTGTTGTTTTTAAAAAAGATTTTAAAGGTAGCAAACTGGAAAAAATTAAAGTTTGGAAAATGCCTAAAAGTATATTAAACTCTGGAGTTAGAGAAACTTGGAGTATAACACAATCTTTAATTAAATCTGGAAAAATTATAAACTACATAGATAAAAGAAATCGCTTTATAACATTTTTTCCAACTAGTAGCGAAACTAAATATATTCATGTTAGACCTCATGCACAAAATAGAAATGACACTCTTGAATTACCTGTCCCTGATAAACTAACTGGTAAAACAAGATTTATGAAACATAGTTTCTGGCTAAATAGTAACTTTGTAAAGAAAATAATTGTAGAGGACAAATATTATGAATAATTTAAATAGACAAGAATTAACAATTATTTTAGCATATTATTTTTTTGATAGCAGAAAAACAACTATTAATACAATGAACTCTTTTAACACTAGATTTAATTTAACTTTTAAAAAAGATTTTAATACTCAAACACTAATATATTATTGCTCTTTATTTAAAAATATCGATCCTTCATTTAATGCCAAACCAATAAATAATGAAGATTTAAGAATTAATGAACTATGGAATTATTATATTGTGCAAGATAGAATAAGTGATTTAAAAAAAATATATAATAGTTTTAAGCAAGGTCTACTAAAAAAAAGAATAATATCTATTAAAAATGAGGCTGCCGATGATATAAATGAATACATATCTAAAGAAATAAAAAATTTACATTTTACTTTTTTAGGAGATGAAGCTAAAAATTTATATAATTTGTCATCATTTTCAAGTCAATCACTTCGTGATTTAAACGTTTCCTTTAATGCTTTAAACTTAGCTAAGTTTAAATGTGAAGTAGACAATAGCCATAAAACTTTTATAAGAAAAAATATTGATATTCCATATACTGAAGGACATCATATAATACCATTGCAATACCAATATCTATTTAAATCTAATCTTGATGTAGAGGCTAATGTCGTATCTTTATGCAGTAATTGTCATAATAATCTGCATTATGGAAAAGATTTTGAAGAATTATTAACAATAATTTTTACAGATGAAAGAAAAAAAAGATTAGAAAAATGTGGAATAAAAATAACATTAGAAGAACTAATTTCTTTTTATAAATAAAGAAAGGATTATCCAATGAAAAAAACAGTAGTAGAACTATTCGCCGGTGTAGGCGGATTTAGAGTAGGATTAAATAAAATTAAAAAAATTGATAACAATGGTCAGGCTATTGAAAATAAAAAATTTAAAATTATTTGGGCAAATCAATGGGAACCATCAACTAAAGCACAACATGCCTATGAATGCTACAAACTAAGGTTTAATTGTTCAGAAGAAGAATGTTCTAATGTAGATATATCCTTAATTGATAAAAGTTCAATTCCTTCTCACACATTATTATGTGGCGGATTTCCATGTCAAGATTACTCTGTCGCAAGATCATTAAAAAACGAGAAAGGAATTGAAGGAAAAAAAGGCGTTTTATGGTGGCAAATTTATGAGGTTTTAACTATTAAAGAACCTCCGTTTGTTCTTTTAGAAAATGTTGATAGATTATTAAAATCACCTTCTAAACAAAGGGGGCAAGCTTTCGGAATTATGTTAAGATGTTTTTATGAATTGGGATATTCCGTAGAATGGCGAGTCATAAACGCCGCACAATATGGTCACCCTCAAAGAAGAAGAAGAATATTTATTTTTGCATATAAAAATACAACAAAATATAGTAAAAAAATGGGAATGTTATCTCTACACGAAATAATAACTTCTAAGGGAATTTTTGCTAAAAAATTTCCTGTTTCAAATTTAAAATATAAAATTAAAGAAATAGATATCAAAGATTATAAAAGCTTAATAGATGTTTCTGAAAATTTTAAATTTATTTTTGAAAATTCTGGATATATGAATAATGGCATAATATATACTTTCAATACTATTGCAAAAGAAAATAAGCCATTCGTCTTGCGCCAAATTCTTGAGAAGAGTGTTGATGAAAATCTATTTTTATCCCATTATAAAATTAAAAAATTTTCTTATTTAAGAAATTCTAAAAAAATATTAAGAACTAGAAAAGAGGATGGCGGGACTTATTATTATTCCGAAGGAGCAATGGCGCCATATGATTCTTTAGATTTACCTGGTAGAACTATGCTTACGAGTGAAGGAACAGTTAATAGGAGTTCTCATATAATAAAAGATCCTAATGAAAACAAACTAAGATTTTTATCTCCTATCGAATGTGAAAGATTGAATCAATTTCCCGATAATTGGACATCAACCATGTGCAATAGGAAAAGATATTTTATGATGGGAAACGCTCTTGTTTGTGGAATTGTATCAAAACTAGGTAATGAAATTTACAATATTATTAGAGAAGAAGATTAATGTAAAAACAAATTAAATGCTCAATTAAATAATTAAACAAAAAACTAATTACCACATTATATTAGGCGCTTTAAGCGCTCTTTTTTATACTAAAATATTTGCTTTTCCAAAATTCACTAAAATATATCCCGATTTACAATAGCTTTTCTTTTTTTCTTAATTATTCTGAGAAACTATCGCTGTAATCTGTAAATCCTAAATATTTAGATTACATTCTTTTATTCAAATGATATAATCAAAAACATAAGGAGAGTTAACTTATGATTAAAACAATTAAAACACCATCCGATAATACTTTTTATACACTTATAAAAGAAGCAAAAAATAGTATATATTTATGTGCTCCTTATATCAAAAAAGATATTGTAGATAAAATTTTATTTCATAAAAAGCAAGGTATCGAAATGATAGTTATAACATCATCAAATATATCAAATTTTATAAATGGCTCATTAGATGCTTCTGCAATAAAAGAACTGATAAAAAATGATGTTGTTGTTAGAAATTATCAAAAACTACATGCAAAAATTTATATTTTTGATAAAAAGAAAGCACTTATTACTTCTGCAAATCTAACAAATAACGGATTGTATAATAATTTTGAATATGGAGTGTTAATTGATGATGATACAATAACAGATAAAGTATATGAAGATTATATTCAAATGATTAACGACGATCAATGTGGCACTTTTAATGATGCTTTATTAAATAGAGTTTCTAAGATTAAAATTAAGAAAAAGCCCATTATTAATATAGATAATGATCACGACGCTATTATTATTGAAAATATTAATAATCTAATTAAAACTATGACTTCTTGGCAAAAAGATGTCTTTTTAATCTTAAATCAAATGGCAAATGAATACTTCACAACTTCGGATATCTATTCATACTCTAATGAATTAAAAGCAAAACATCCTCATAACAATCATATAATAGAAAAAATAAGACAAATATTACAACAATTACGAGATATGGGATTTATTAAATTTCTTGATCGAGGAACTTATAAAAAATTGTGGATTGATAAAAACAAATTTTAATTATTTCTCCCTATCTGTAATTAAATAAACAACAATACTTAAATTACAAAGAGTTATTAACATGAAATTTAATTCATTTAATTAACTCTTTTTTTATTTGATAGCTATGACGATATAAAATTGAATTGCACTTCATATAACTAAATTATTTATCAATAATAATTCTAAGTTTATTAATATTATAATTCATAATTTATGAACTATTTTTTATTAAAAATCAGTTATTAAATTATTATTTAATATATATTTATATATATTAATTTTAAAAAAAATTATGAACAAAAAAATTCATGACATTGCTAATTTTTATTACAAATAATACGATTTATAATTTTGTTGTAATCAAGGAGTGATGAAAGATGAATAAAACAAAAATAGACTTAGATTCAATTTATGGATATGCCTGTGAAAAAGAAAAGCTAAAAAAAATCATTGATGAATTAAATAAAATTAAAACAGATAATACAAAGACAACTATTTATAAATCTGTTATTTTTTGTGGTCCAAAAGGTAATGGAAAGCACTTATTCGCGCAAGTGTTAGAGAATGAAACCAATTGTCCTCTTTATGAATTATCTCTTAATGATAATTGTGATGAAGATTTTATCACAAATGTTTTTTCTGAGGCAGCGGATAATAAACCATCAATTATAGTTATTGACGGAATTGATAATCTTATCAAAAGTAATCTCTTAGATAATAAAAAACATAAAGCGTTATTTACATTAACTAATTTATTATTATATAAAAATAACAATGGTATCATGACCATTTTAAACACAGATAATTTAGATTCTCTACCAAAAATTTACCTTGGTAATAATAAAAATAAACCCGTTATCAATTTAAATAACCCTTCTTTAAAATCAAGATATAATATAATATCAAAATATATTGCTCAAACTACTTTTAGTTTTGAACCTAAGGTTAGTTTTATGGCGAAAGCCACAAAAGATTTTTCTGTTGAAGAAATATTAGTCTTACTTGATACTTGTATGACATTTTCTTCAAAAGATAACATCGTTTCTATAAAAGTATTTATTGAACAACTTAACAATATAAAATCATTTAATTTTATTATTGAAAGTGACTATAAAAAAGATTACGCAATTGCAATTCAAGAACTAGGCAAATTATTTGTAGCGCGCCACTTTAAAAAGGGAATATACGAAATAAACATCGATAGAAACGAACCTTCTTCAGGAAGCATTTTTAATAATGATATTTTAAATGAAATAGGACCTTGTAAAGATGAATATGATGATTATTATGAAACTCGCCTTAATTCCGTTTTATTCTTTTCAAGAGATGATTTTGAGAAAATAATAATGGCTAATATAGGTAAAGAAATAGCTTCTGATTTAATATTGAATAACAATTATTCAAACCTTTATTATGACCATTTAGATCTTTATAGCAAAATTAAATATGCAGTAACTAATGGATTGTATGGAATTAAATTCGCAAATGATTATAGCTACGATTTTAATACCTTAAGAGGAAGAAAAACTGAAGAAAAAATAGATCAAGTAATTAATGATTTATATGAAAGAACTGAAAAAATTGTAAAAGAATATCTCCCCTTAATAACCACACTTGCCAATTTATTAGTTAAAAAAAGACAAATGGATGATAAGGAAATAGAACCAATTATCATTGATTGGTTTAAAAATAATCAATAGGAGGTATATAACATGGATTTAGAAAACTTATCAATATTGCTACACTATGCCTTTATTTTAAGTTGTGCGATACTTGCTTTATATTTAACTATTAAAATATTTACACAAAAAAGAGTTTCAATAGGTTTTTGTCTATTTTTTCTATTTGTTGGTGCATTCTCATTTTTTGGCGAATCCGAACTAAATAGTGTAACAAATAATCATGATTAAAATGTAGTTACTAAAAAGAAAGCCCCTACTTTAGTTAGTACAGAACAAACTGAATTAGGAACTGGAGTTAATGTAAAAATAAAATGTAATGATAATTATGAATATGTTATTATAAGGCTTAAAGTTTATAAAGATGATACTTTTGTAAACAAATATGAAAAGCAATTAGATGACTTAATTAATAATAAAACCTATACTGTACTATTTTCCTTTTCCATAAGTGATATGACTGTAATTAATAAATATAGTTGTGAAATTGCTGAATATAAATAAACATTATCTCCACAACCTCATTTATTAAAACTACTTTAATAATAATGATTCTCGCTTCTCTATTTAATAAAATCGATATGCTATCATTAAACCAAATAGAGAGGAGATCATTATGAAATCTTTATTAACTTTAACAGCATTATTGCTAGGTTTTGGCATTCAATCTTTGCCTCAAACAATTAAAAATGAAACTATCAAAGACACATACCAAGCTAATAATAATTTAATTAATTTTCCAACTGTAGTTACAAATATAAAAACCGCCGAACATTTAAATTCTCTTTTATTAACAGATACTATGCCTTCTAATGCAATACTACATGTTAATAATGATTTGAATGTTGTTGATGAAAACAATAATTCTCTTGGCTCTTTAAGCCATGTTATTAATGATATATTACAGGATTACATCATTCCTATTGTTTATCTTGAAAATGAAATCCAAGCTTCTAAATATGTTGAATTCATAAATGAAGAATTAATTATTGATATGGCTATAATGGCAAATAATCCATCATTGATTAAAATGGTTAAAGATACCCACTATGTTATTAGAGGAATATATCATGTTAAAGAAATATCGAAAGATACAAAACTATGTGACTTAGTATATACTGCGAATAAAAACTACGCTAATGTGATTGCATTAGATGATGAAATTGCAACAAGAGAAAATGTCACATATTTACAAGCAAGATTTAAAACTGTATGGATTAATCAAACTAATGAAAATGATTTTAATCTTTATTCTTCAATTAATACAGGTTGCTATGGAATGATTGTTGATGACTATGAAAATTTATATAATCTGTATCTTAATTATGATAAAGGAACTTTAATTCGAAACCCATTTAATGTTGCACACAGAGGATTACCAATTTTCTATAATGAAAACTCTGTTTATGGAACTCAAAAAGCTATTGAATTAGGAGCAACCCATGTTGAACTAGATGCCTATTTAACCACTGATGATGAAATCGTATTTATGCATGATAGCAATATTGAAAGAACTAGTGATGGAACTGGAAATATAGAAAGTTATTCGCTTGAACAACTACAAAATTTTTCTTTAGATTTAAAATCACCATCAGAACCGATTCCATCAATAGAAGATATAACCGTCCCTATTATAAATTCGGATGCAATCTTAGTTTTAGAAATAAAATCTAGTAATACAAAAATAGTTGAAATACTACGTGAAAAATTGACAGAACTTGATTTGTTTTCTAAAACTGTTGTAATTTCGTTTAATACCAATATCCTCGCGGCAATGAAAGAAATTATTCCTGAGATACCAACCGCAAATTTAAATGATGTTTTTGTTTATAACTTCGCTTCTGTATTAAATTGGATGGGATTATATAATACTGTAATTGATACTCAATATAGTAGAATCACTAAAGAGAATAACGAACTTTATTTAAAAGATAGAGGAATAATGGGTTGGTTTTGGACATATAATTCTCTTACTGATATAGATACTAGCATTAGTTCTGGCGTTATTGGAATGACCAACAACTGTTGTAATTTTTTTACTAATCAAATTAGATATATTGATGGTAAAGAGTTTACTTTAAAAAAAGGTCAAAAAATTAATAATGCAAATTTCACTCTTCTTAGTTCGGCTTATGGTGGAAATCAAGATGAAATAGAAGGAAAACTTTTTAAATATGAAGAAAAAGATGAATACTACGAGGTTATATGTTCATTTGAAACTAAATTTGGTGATTATAATAAAGTAACTTTTTATACTGAATCATTTAAAGTATATAAACACCCTGATGATGTTGGTAATGATACCGTAAACAAGGGTTGTGTAAAATCATCAACAAATATTCTATTTACTTTGTCATTAATTGGACTACTATCACTTGCTTTAAAAAAGAGAAATAATATTTTTTAAATATAATTAATAATTAGAGAAACAAATATGAACAATTTTGATAAATGCAATCCCTTCACAAACAAAAATAACATTTTATATTTCCGTAACTGGCGGATTTCTATTTTAAAAGAAGGAATAATAAGATTAGAACAAAACAACAACGAATTTAATGATTATCCTACTCAAATAGTTATAAATAGATATTTTGATGATATTGATTATAAAATTGAACATGAAAAGAACTATATTAAAATTTTTATTAAAGACTATATTCTATTCTTTAATGGAAATATTGAAGAATCATACATTTTATATAAAAAACAAAAATTATTACTTAATAACGATTATAATCTAGGTGGAACTTATTCTACCGTCGATGGAATGGACGGAGAAAAATATATTTTTAACGATGATAAAAAATCAATAAGAGATATTGGTATAGGTGTCTGCTCTAAAAATGGAGTTGCGGTAATTGATGATTCTAATTCCTATTGTTTTGATCAAGATTGGAAATTTTCTTTTATCAACAAGGATATAATAAATGTTTATATATTCTTTTATCCAAATGATTATCGAACCGCAATAAAAGATTATTTTGAAATATCTGGTTATCCTCCAAAACTTCCTAAATATGTTTTTGGTAATTGGTGGAGTCGTTATTATTGTTATTCTGCACAAGATTATCTACGACTTATGGATAATTTTATTGATGAAAATATTCCCTTTACTGTAGCAACAATCGATATGGATTGGCATTATTCAACTTCAATTAAAAGAGATATTTTTGATGACTTAAAAATTGATAAAAGTGAATTTATATCAAATGGGCAATATATTTGCTCTGGTTGGAATGATAATTCACCTTTATCACATGGCTGGACTGGATTTACATGGAATAAAGAATTATTTCCTGATTATAAATCTTTTTTAAATGAACTTAAAAAAAGAAATCTTGCAATTACCTTAAATATCCATCCTAATGATGGGGTCGCATTTTATGAAGAAGAACTATATAATTCTCTTGCAGACGCTTTAAATATTGACACATCAAATAAAAATAATATTCCATTTGATTTTACTAATGATCATAACAGAAAAGCCTATTTTGATAATATATTCAATAAATATGAAAAAGATGGAGTTGATTTTTGGTGGATTGATTGGCAACAAGGAGAAATATCTAATCTTAAAGGTTTAAAACCGATATGGTTATGTAATCACTATTTCTATTTAGAAAACATGAAAACAAATAATAGACCGTTAATATTATCGAGATATTGTGGAATAGGTGGACAAAGATATCCATTAGGTTTTTCTGGCGATAGCGTTCAAAGCTATGATTCTTTAAAATATTTAGTTAAAACCACCCCTATGGCAAGTAATGTTGGCTTCACTTACTGGAGTCACGATGTCGGTGGGCATATGATGGGATATAAAGATGGGGAACAACTTTTAAAATTTGTTCAATTTGCTACCTTCTCACCTATTTTACGAATGCATTGTTCTTGTGAAGATGTATATGATAAAAATCCTTCTTTATTTTTATCAGGATATGGTGAATTAATAAAAAAATACTTACGATTAAGACATCGTTTAATACCATTTATTTACAGTTATACGCTCATATCTAATAATCAAGGATTAGCTTTATTAGAACCTCTTTATTATCAAAATAGCAATGATGAAAATGCTTATAAATATAGTGAAAGCGAGTATTATTTTGCTTCATCTCTTTTAGTCGCGCCTTATATTAATAAAGCTGATGAAGATAAATATTCAAAAAAGGAAGTATATTTTCCAAATTGTACCTTTTATGATTATAAATATGGCTATAAATATAAACCTAATAATATCTTAGTAATTAATCGTGAAATTGATGATATTCCTGTTTTTATCAAAGAAGGAGCGTTTTTATTGTTAGATCATAATAAAATCGGTAATGATCTTTCAAACCATCACATTATTGATGTTATCACTACATATGGTAATGGAAATTATGAATTTTATGAAGAAGATAATAATGATAAGCAAATTATTACTTCATTTGAAAATATTATTAAAGGTGACAAAGGATACATAAAAATAAAGATTACTGGAGATAAAAACTTATATCAGAAAGACCGAATTTTTAAATTTATCTTATTAAATGTTTTTAATATCGAATACATTAACATTGATAATGCAGAAATATCCAACATTTATAAAGGTGATTGTTTAGAATTTGATATCACTAACATTCCATTTAATCAAGAAATAATAATTAATTATAAAACACAAAAACTTAATGATGTTTCTTTAGCAAAAAAATATGTTATTAAAAGATTAAAATATTTAGATGATAGCAATTTAATAAGAAATGATATTTTCTATCAAATAAATAATTGCGATAACATTAACCAATTAATAAAAATAATTAATGAGAGTAATTTAAAACAAATAAATAAAACCTGCTTATTGGAAGTAATTAATTTTGCGATTTAATGAACCAAACTATGAAAAAAGGGAGTAACACCTAATTTGGCGCTATTCCCATTTTTTACTGGCTCTTTAAAATCTGGGGTGGTTGGCGAAATTAAGCAAACCACTCTAAATTTTATAGATTTCGAACTTCAAAAAGAAAAGACCTCTTATAATTTATGTGTCAAATCCAATTATTAAGGAGGTCTTTTCATATGGATTTTAACACATTACTTATAAGATTTGGTTTCGATAGTTCCAATTTTACAAATAAAATTATTAATACTATTGAGCATAATGATGGAATTATATATGAAGTTGAAGAAATGTGCTCAAAAAATATATGTCCAAATTGTAATCATAGATATTTGGTCGTTCATAGCCATAAATGGATAAATATTAAATTATCATCGATGCTTAAACTAAAAGAATGTTTAAGAATAAGACGAGTTAGATACAAATGTCCTAAATGTAACAAAACTTTTACTTTCAGCTTAAAGGGAATAGAAAAGAATAATTCAATTAGTAATTTTGTTATTACAGCAATAAAAAATGAATTTTATACTATTCAATCTTTTTCTACTATTGCAAAAAGATATGAATTGTCTACTCAAACTGTATTAAATATTTTTGATGATTATACAAAGATAATGCCACGAAGACCACTTCCACAATATTTATGCATAGATGAAAAACATTTTGAAGGTGATACTGATGGTAAATATTGTGTTATTATATCTGATTTCTTTTCTAGTGAAGTTATAGATGTTTTAGAAAATAGACAAATGCCTTATTTAGATGCTTATTTTTCTAAAATATCTCAAAAAGAATGTGAAAATGTTAAAGTTTTTATATCTGATATGTATGATGCATATTCAACAATAAAAAACAAATACTTTCCGCACGCTTTATTTGTTGCTGATTTATTTCATGTCGTTAAATTATTAACAACCTCTCTTAATAAAATTAGAATCAGAACTTATAATCAGTATGCTATAGAAGGCTCGATTGAAAAACACTTCATGAAAACAAACTGGAAATCGTTTTTAATAGATCTTTTTAAAATTCAAAAAAATGAATATTATAGTAGAAAATTTGATACATACATAAGTTATAGTGAAATTATTCTTAGATGCTTAAAGTTAAATATAACATTTTGGGATGGATATACCATACTTCAAGAATTACTCCATTATGATAAATATGAAACATATTCCGAAGCGGAAAGATTTTTAACTAGAATCATTAATAAATTAGATGCATCAGACGATGAATTATTAAATAAAGTTGCAGCTTCTTATAAAAAATGGAAAGTCGGTATTGTTAATGGATTAGCTAAAAATCAAACTGGAAAAAGATTTAGCAATGCAATCGCAGAAGGTAACAATTCACACATTCAAAAGATCATTAATGTTTCTTATGGATATAGAAATTTTAAAAGATTTCGAGCAAGAATTATGTTGATTTTAACATACAAAATAAAAGGATGATGTACTACAATAATACACCACCCTAGATTTTATAGTTTTTGGGGTTTTAAACTTTGCAACCACCCTAAACCACCCCAGATTTTAAAGAGCCCTTATAAAATTATAACTACGCTCTTGTGATTGTGACAACGATATTACCTGTAACTTCTAATGGAGTTTCTTCTATAAAGAATACTTCATCACCAGAACCTTCAAAAATAGTTTCGCCACTCATTGTAACTGTCACTTTTAAATTAGCATAATAAGAAGAAAGATAACTTTCCATGCCTATTGTCGATCCTTCAGAAAGAATTGTAGATGTTGATCCACCTAAGCTACAATAATACTCACCATTAATGTATAGATAGACTGAGACATAATAAGAAGGTAAATCATTGCTGCACTCAACTTTAAATGTATATCCAACTTTCTTTACTACTTTAATCGTTATATCCCCATTAATAATATAATTTCCATAATAATCTTGTTGAACTTCATTTTCAGCATCATTTGTATATGATACTTCAAATGCATAATAATAGCCATTTCCAGCATCATCACTTGTGGAAATACTTAAATAATCTCCTTTATATAAAGCATTCACTAATGATTCGACTTCAGCTTCATTAATTTTATATGAAATATCAATACCATATTCATTTTCAATAGTAACTGTTAATGGTATAAGTTTTTCTATATTAATTGTTATTTCAACATTAGATCCTATTCCAGAATAACTATCAAATGAATATTGAATTGATTCTCCAGAATTATATCCATATGTAGAATCTAAAGTTTCTGTTTTGTCACCATCTTTAATAATAATTGTTGCTACATATCCAACCTTGGTTGTAACAGAGAAGCTAATTGTTTCTCCCTTAATAAAGGTTTCTGTTCCCGCAGAAGTAATTGAAACACATGATTTATAACCATTTACATAAAATGATTTTATTCCTTCTTGTGCATCAGAACTTAATTCATTAACCTTAACGCTTGATGTTTCGGCATTTTTAAATGTTGCAGTTAACGTTACATCATAAGCCGGCATGACAAATGTAGCATTTCTAAGGGACTCAGATATTACAACATTAATATCATCATGTCCGACAACAGAGATTGTATCAATTTCATAGAATCCGCTTGTTGGAGATATACCAACAGTAACAGTTTGACCCTCACCAAAGGAAGTTCCTGAATTTAATGTAATTCTACCTTTTGTGGTGTCCATAGAAGAATCAATTTCAACTTTATATGTTACTCCATAATTAAATGAAATATTTACATCACTACCATCGCTTGGCATTGTAATAGAAACTCGATTTTCATAACTAGACCATGATGTAGTAATATTGGCGGTTGAATCTTCACCGTTAATCTTGATTCCTTTAACATAGAATCCTTCTTTGACATTAAATAATAAATAGAAGCTCTTACCCGGTGCTGCGCCTGTTATTGCTGTTGAAGAATTATTATCAGTCAAACTAACTTTTGAACTATCAATAGCCTCACAATCTTCAACAGTTATTTTCCCACATGTACCAACTTCAAAAATAATGATAATATCATTACTTGGCATTGTAAAGCTAATATAATCAGCTGAAGGGATCAATTCACTTGTTCCTTCAATGCCATAAACTTTAATTGATTTAATATAATCTCCACTATCTTTAGCGGTAACTTTCATTGAAATACTTGTTCCTGGTATTGCAGATTCAATAATTGTGTTTCCACTACTAGTATAAGAAGAAATATTAACTAAATCTAAATTACCATAGTTGATACGCTTTTCTCCAACCATTTCACCTTCAATTTTATATGTACGATTCTTTTCAAAACTAGAAACGCTTAATGATGCAACATCATTATTGAAAGAAAAACTATCTTCTTTCCAGTTGCTTTCGATATCTTCTAATCCTTCTTCCAAATATTTAATAGAAGAAACAACATAACCATGTTTAACAAATACTTTTGGAGAAACATAGGTATACTTCTTATCTGCTTCATAGCCATAAACACTAACATATTCATCATTTTCAAAACTAATCGTATGTCCATCTTCACTTTCAGTATTAGATGAATATACAATGGCAATATCTAAATCAGAATCTGGAACTTCAAATTCAACAGTTGTTTCTGTATTATCAGATTCATTAAGTACAGGACGATAAACTTTGTCATTTATATGAACATATAAACCATTGTTATTGTATGATAATGACCATTGGGAAGAAATAACTAATTTTTCTGTAGCTCCTTTATATAGCTCATCACCTTCGTTTAATGAGAAAGTTAATGATTTGGTATTACTATCTGTTTTAATAGAAGAAACCTTTACAGAAGCAGTGAATTTTGGAGTTAAAGTAACATTATTTTCTGGCATAATGAAACTATATGAATTATTTTCTTCAACTTCTTTAATTTCAAGATCTTCATCATCTGCGGTAATACCATCAAATCTATAACCCTTTTCAGTTACAACATCAATGGTAACTAAATCACCTAAGATTGTCTTAGTGGTTGAAACAAATAAATATCCACCTTCTACTTTTTCAGTTTTAACTTCAAAAGTTTTAGAAGTAAATGAAGCATCAATAACTACATTTGATGCAGGCATTGTGAATGAATATGTATTTTCTTCACCTTCAGTTAATGATAAATTATCAATATTTGTGGTAATTCCATCAAATCTATAACCAGAATTTGCAGCATATGTAACGGTAATTTTATCACCAACATGTGCGGTTGCTGGAGAAACTGTAACTGATCCTCCTTGAATAGAAGAGGCAACAATTACATCATAACTAATCTTTTCAAATGTAGCATCAATAACTACATCTCTTCCTGGCATATTAAATTTATATTTACTACCAACAGTAATAGGTGAAATAACAACACCTTCAACCTCACTGCCGATGGTTTTTAATTCATATCCCTTATTTGCGGTAACATCAACAATAATTGATGTTCCCATAACTGCTTTATCAACTGAGAAATTAATACTTCCGTTTGCAATACTTGAAGCAGAAATACCATAACTATTAAGAGTAAATTCTGCATTGACAGTTATATTACAAGCAGGCATAACGAATGTATATGCAAGTTTATCAGAATCTTTAACTTCACTAAATGTAACACTAGAAACATCAGATTCTAGTTTAACAAATCCATATCCTTCATTTGCAGATGGATAAACTGTAATTGTAGCTCCTGCACTTGCTTCTTCTAAAGAGAAGGAAAGTGATCCACCAACAATTGCTTTATTAGCGGAAATGGAATACTTATTAGGAGTAAATTCCGCATTAACAGTAATATCACTAGCAGGCATAACGAATGTATACTCGATTTTTTCAGTTGTGTCTACTTGTGAAAATGTAACACTATCGACATTTGAAGAGAAAGATACAAAACTGTAGCCTTCATTCGCGGTAGCGTAAACAGAAATTGTGGTGCCTGCAACTGCTTCTGCTGAAGAGAAAGAAATTGAACCACCAACAATGTCGGATGCAGCAGAGACATGATATGACGTTGGAACAGCTGTCGTAGTAGGAGCTGTTGTTGATCCACTTGTCGTAGGATTCTCATTTTGTACGCATCCTACCAATACTAATGTAAAAAGTAATGGCAAAAATTGTTTTTTCATAGACAATTGTCTCCTTTCCTAAACACATTTATGTGTTTTTTTATTTTTTAATAATAAATAAAACATTTTTCTTTGTAAAGTGATTTTATTAAAAAAATTATCAAAATTTATATTTTTTTCAATTTAAGAAGCAAAAAACGGCAATTATTGACACTAATTGTATCAAACTGCCGTTTAACATGTAATTATAGATTAAAACTTAAAACAGATCTAATTTCGTTAATTACATAAACAACTTTTATACATGATGGTGAAGTTGTTTGGATATAATCCATTGATCTAATTTCTGTAATTGCTGAATTTGACGATACCATATTACTAATATTGATTGTGGTACTATTTTCAGTAATCACTACTGAATAATCAATAGTAACTTTTGCAAAAACTGAAGAATTTGAATTTTGAGTGAAAATAATTTCTGCTTTATTATTTAAGAAAGAAATGGTTATAGTACACATTCCAGCTCCATTAACAAATGAACTAGTTGTAAGTGTTTTGCCATCTAAGAAATCGCTTAAATTACCAATTTCTTTTTTCTCTGTAAATTTATACTTACTAAAGAAATCAACCATATTTCCTTGCGAGTCTTCATAAGATTCATCGGCAGTCATTTGTAAATAGAAATTAATAGTCGACAAATCTTTACTATATGGACATTTATTTCCTAAGATTTTGCTGAAATAGAAAGCAGAACTCTTAAAATTTTGAGTTTCTGGAATTAATATTCTACCATCCTCTATTTGATAATTAATAGTCTCCTCTATTTTTTCTTCATATAAAGTTTGTGTAAATGTTAATAATGTTTCACTTGTAAATTCAATTTCAAAACTTAATGTTAATCCTGATGAATATGTATAAACCTTTTTAGGAGTTACTAATTTTTCAATTAAATACTCTTTTGTATAAGGTTCTTCAACAGTGATTGTATAATATTGTTCAGTTTTTATAGATTCATCTTCTTTAACATAGAATTTAAATTTATAACTTCCAACAATTTTACCCTCAATTGAATAACTATACCCTGGATTATCATCAAGATTATTTTTAACATGATGATACAAAGCAAGGCCATTATCATTGCCTTCTATAATTTCTATACCAAATGTGTATATGTCTTCATCTGGATTCGTATTTAAGAAGAAGTAATCACTATAATCTCCTTTAAATATTTCACCAAAATCATTACTATCATCAATATGTGTAGCAATTAGTCCTTTTAAATTAGTTTTTTTGAATTCAACCATAATGCTATAACTATATCCTGATGTGGAAGTAAAAGTAAATGTTGATTGACCTGGTAAAGCATTATTATCATCATCTTTTTTAGCATTGATTGTAACAATTCCCGCAGATGTAATTGAAATATTTGGAATTGAATCCGGATCAGAACTTGATGAAGTTATTTGATCTATTAATGTTGTTGCGGTCGATGGAGAGCCTTCTCCAATTTTAAATACTAAAGCCTTATCATATGTTGCGGTATATTTCTTAATTCCATTAACTATTTCTACTGAATCCGCTCCATATTTAGATGTATTTGTATAATCATAGGAAACGCCTACATCATTTTTCTTTCCAGAAAGATCTACAAGATTAAATGATTTATAATAATATTGATTTAAATCCACTAATGAATCATAAGCGGAATCAGAAACTTTCTTACCAAACACAAAATTACTTGCTTTTTCACTATATGTAATTGTTTCAGATATTTCATTTTCTTTATCATCTACATAAGTGATAGTTAAAGTTTCTTCAAATGTATATCCTTTAATTACATTGGTCTTATCTAAATCAATTGTTAATTTAACATCATAAGGAATATCTGTATTATCATCAATATATTTAGATGAAATAATATATTGGTCTTCATTTAATTCATATTTTGCATATGCATAACATGTTGTATTTCCAAAAGTAATAACATTTTCTGATATTGTCGATACTGAACTTAAATAATTATTTAAAATTCCATTGTGACCATAAACAGGAACATTACTCATTACATCAAAATATAAAGAGGCTTCATTTACTAATTCACTATTTGCTAAAGCAGCTTCATTTTTATATATTTCTGTTATTTGTTGATTTTCATCATACAAGAACGCATAATATTTATTCTTATTAACGCCATGATACAAATTTGTTTTTACTTTATCAGAATCGGTTTTATATACATAAGAGGAATTTGAATAAGACTTATGCGATATTTCTTCTTTATATGTTGAAGGAGTTCCTTTATTAATAACTGATTTTCTTTCTTTTACAACTGTAGAAGATAAAAGCGAAGATGTTTCAACTTCCTTAAATTCAGCAATTTTAGAAATAACTTTAGCGTTATTTTCTGTATTAGGATCATAGACATTAAATACTCTTGATCCTTTTTTTGCTGCCTCAAAATAATCATCATACCGGGCACTAGCGACAATTTCCACGCCTTCCATAATGTCATAGAAAACGACTTTTGCACGGTTGTCTTCTTGAATTTCTAAACTATATGAATTTGTCTCTGCAGCAGCATTTCCGTCCACCAAGACTTCATAACTTATTGAAGAAGGAGTTCTTCCATAAGATGGCGTTAATTCATAATTCACATAGAATACTTGTCCTAATGGGACTTTATAAAACTTAGTTTCAGAATCTTCAATTACATTATCATTACCTTCAACAAACACAGATATTGCAGTAATTTTTGGAACAGTAACTGATACATTATGGGTTGCAGATAAAGTTGGATATTTAACCGATGTCGCGGTAATAGTAACTTCACCTTCTTTAATTCCAGTTACAATTCCTTTTTCATTAACAGAAGCAATCGTAGAATCACTGCTTGTCCATGTCACATCATCATAACTACTTGTTACAACATCTGCGACTAAAGGTATAGTTTTTGTTATTTCAACAAAACTTGGACCAACAATAACAACTTTTGTTGGATTCTCTTCAACAAGTTGTGTGGTTGTTGGATTTGTAGAAGTTGTTGGATTCTCTTCTTTACCATTACACGAAACAACACAACCTAGAAAAGATAAAACTGTTAACAATTTAACAACCTTTTTCATATAATTTCCTCCCTAATAATTTTTCAAATATTGTTCTATTATTGAATGAGATGTATTTCCAATATCATAGAATGTTAGTGAATATTCATCCTCAAACGAACCATCATAAGCAACATATGCAGAGATTATCGTTAATTTAGTGTCGCAAGATTCTTCTCCTTTTGAAACAAGTAAACCTGTTCCTAAAGGATATATATAAGTTGTTGAACCATATAAATATGTAAAAATAACCGATGATACATTTGATGATGCTTTCCAAACATTTTGATTTAATACCACACCAACTTCATAATTATCCTCTTCATATAAAGCTTCAGTTAAGTGCGAGAAATAACCTAAGTCATCACTTCCTAAATAATAACTACCACAACCTGGAATTTTTAAAGGACTTACACCTTGAGAATAATCTTTTTCAGTAATAATATTCATTTCGTTATCATAGATATAAAATTCATAAATACCATAACCACTTTCATTATTGCTATTAGGAAGCTTTATATATCCCGTATTTTGATTTGGATCAGAATATAATTCTTCATAGAAGTAATTTTCAGTGTAATAATACTTAGCTACACCTATAGAAGTAGGCATATCAATTGAATAATTTCCTTTTTTAAATAAGTTTAATACTTCCATAAATGTATCTTTACTTTGTGTAGTTGGATCATCCCCTTGTTTTAAATAACGTTCAACTTCAGGAATTGTCGTTTTATTTAAATCATAGAAAGACGCTTTAAATGTTCCTAAATCACGACTTGTTGTTTTATTGTATAAATCAAAATATAGATTAAATTCATATTTTTCCTCATCCACTATTTCTAAACGTAGTTTCTTACAAGACATCGAATCATAAATATCTATATAACAAATGTAAGCGAGAATATATATTAATTGATCATCAGTTAATATATAAGAATTAGGATGCTCTTCATCAATATAACCAATTAATAAATCATATGTGATGCTTCTAAAATCGTATTCATACACTTCACCATACAACTCCGTATAATATGTATCTGAATCATATTGAGGTGTTCCTGTTAAAGTTATTTTGCTTCCATCGGAATCAAATGTAGAAACATAACCTAATGTTGAAACATAGCCATATCTTCCTCCGCTGTTTTCAATATTCAAAACAGCATTTTCTGTATATTTCATCGTTGTATTAAATGTTTCCCCTGGCATACCTCTTGCATCTAAACTAGAAGTATAATTAATTGAATTCATATATTGACTAAAGAAACGATAAAAACTTAAATCGAGTGGTTTTTTGCTTGTTTTACCACTATCTAAATAATTTTTAATAATCGTATTTTCCGTTTTACCAACATTATAAATTGTTGTATGAACATAATCGGAACGTGCTGGTTCAATATGTGTATAAGTTAAAATAATACTTTCTATTATTAACATATCACCAACAACTTTCATTTTAACTTCTTGCGGATAAATTCCTGTATTTGATGTTCTTAAAAACACCGCAAGAATTGATGTATCATTTTGATGATTAAAGCCAAAATGATAAGTATAAAATCCATCTGAGTCCGCTAATTTAGGTAGCGCACTTATATCAAAATTTTGAAATCCATATGTGTAATCATAAACAGATTCATATCTAATACCAGTAGAATAGTTAATTAGAGGGAGCCCACTTACAACATTTCCATCTACAATATTATAATGAAATACTAAATCATCATCTTGAGCAAGTCCTGAATTTCCTAAATCACCTTCAGCTTGACAACTATATTCTGTATAATAGAATGTAGCATTTCTAACTAAACCTTCATAATTAACATATTCATCACTATATGCAACTGTAAAGTTGTTATTTTTTAATTTTTCAAAATATTTTTCTAAATCAGTTTTTGCAACATAAGCACTATCACTTGAAGAATTATTACTAGGCTTATCATTATTACAAGAAATAAGGCAAGATGATAATAAAGTTAAAGAGATAAATAAAGCATTGATTTTCTTATTCATAGTTAATCACCTATATAATCCCTTCTAAAAAGGCATCTATTTCTGCAACATTGCCTTTTCCAAAATCTTTCATCGTATAATAAATTTGTTGAGTTTCATATTTGTTATTTCCCACATTTGCGGTTACTTCTAAGCCAACATTTGCTCCAGTAACTTCATTACCATCTTTAAGAATTTCAAGATATGAATTAGTTACATATGACATCCATGTAGTTGTTTCACTAAATCCCCAACCAAATAATCCATTAGCTATATAAGACATAACATCACTATCCGCGGAATTATAAACATTTTCTTTATTTAAATCTTTTTCAAAATAATAAGCTCCGATTTCACTAAGTGGAGTACCACTTAAATAGAATGTTGCAGATATATCATTTATATAGATATCACCAACGCTGTTGATCCAAGAACTTCCTCCAGCAAATCCCGATCCTTCGATCCATTCATAAATAGATTTTGTACCATCTTCATTAACCAAGATATATACCGTATCTGTACTTCCTGTTGAAGGCAATTCATTAACTTCTAAATATTTTGTTGATGTGGTTTCAATTGGTCCCACAAAATCAGTGAAATGGAAAGTACCATCATCTTTTTGCTCAAATTGATAACATGCATCATAATGAAGAGTTTGTTTAAATGATTTGGTTATATAGTTAATTCCATCAGTAGTTACTTGTTTTTCATAAGTAATTTCTGTACCTTTTGGTACTAAAACAAATCCCCAATTTATATAACTTTCATAGCCCTCATTATATGACACATAAAAATAATCATTTGTGCAATAAATAGTACGAGGATAACCGCTGATGACACCAGTAGAAAGATTTTGTTTAATTCCTTCTAAAACAAAATTATTTGATTTAGTTTTATTAAAGAAAGTTGCGACATCAGCATGGGCGTCAATACCAACTAAAGAACCTTCGCTCGCCGCTTTATCAACATTATCAATCGGTGTCTCATTTAACGGAGTAAATACTCCTGTGATTGAACCATACTCACCAACTTGAATAACTGATTTAAAAATTGCATTTTCTAAATCTATTATTTCAATTGTTACTGTAGTCATATAATCCATCAATGAATAACCATATGATGACATAAATTGGAAAATACTCGCCAAATCACTATTCGTAATTACATATTTATTTAAAGATGTTTGTATAGCTTCTAAATCAGCCAAATGATTACGAACTAATACAATGTGCGTTAATGTAATCGTCGAATATAATTCAGTAATTTTAGTCATTGTTCCATCACCTGATTCGATATACTCATAAATGGATGGAATAATCGTATTATTTTCTCCTAAATAATACTTGAATATTTCATGTTTATCTTTAGTCATCGCATAACCAAAACTTAAAGATTCATCATCATTTTCTTCATACCAAGCATTATTGGTAACATAATTTATAAAATGGCTTTGATTTCCTTTGACTGTAGAAGTAACTTCATAAGAGTACTTTTCCTTTTTAGCAGCCTCACGCAAAACATTATATAAATTTTCAATAGATCCTGTCTCAACAGTATCTTGCTCAGCATTTCCTTCTAATCCTTGATTTTCACATGGAGAAATTAAAGTACTACTGCAACCAGTTAATGTCATCATTGCAATAATAAAAGCAATTATTCTATTATTTTTCATAATTTATTACCTCCTTAACTTTAATTTCATAAGAGAATGTATTTCCATTGTTAAATTTATTATTGTTAACAAAGAAATTTTTACCATATGCTTCTAATGAAAATACTTTGTCATTAAAATAAGTTTTATCTTTTTGGTATCCACCATAAGAGAAAGTATCTTCATTTGTAGCTTCAATTAATCTTATTTCATCAAAAATATTAAAGCTTGAATCTAAATTCAATGATGTGTTATAAGTATCATCACTTCTTGAATTAGTAATTGGTAAAATTAATCGATGCTTGTTATCAATAGTTTCACCTTCATAAACTTTTGTTGTAATATCATAAACATTTTCATAATCAACAACAAATTTTCTATTATCAACATGATATATTCTTACACCTGGAATAGTACTTCCCAAAGGAATATTACCAATGCCAATTGTGCTATCAGCGTAATTTAAACTATCATTAGTGTAAAGTTCTATTAAAATATACTCGCTAAATGGATCAAATTCACCTTTTCCATCATAACTGTCATCAGGAATAACAATAAAACTATTTTCATTTTCCATTGAATATAAATCTATTGAACCATTTCCTGTTACTACATAAGGTTTAGTCCATCCTAATAACATTTTTGAATAAGAATTATGATCTCCCACATTTGCGTCCATCATATCAATTTTTCCAAGAGGACTATATGTCGATGAATCAGTATAATAATCATTTAATCCTAAAAAGTGTCCTGTTTCGTGAATGTATGTATGAGAATCAATTTTGTCTTCATATTCTCCATACATAAAATCATAACTTGCCCAACCAAATAAATTGTATATTGAATTATTTATGCTTGGTTTTGTAGTAGACTGGTTACCCCATGATGTATATGCCCAATAATTATTGTAATCAGTGTATGGACCACCATTTTGATAGTTAGGAGCGCTATAGATGCACCAAACACCATCAATGTAACCATCTTTATCATTATCATAATCAGCAATGTTTATATTCGCTTTCTTTTTAGCCCAATCAACCGCCGCTTCAACAACATCAAATGTTTCATAATAATCAATTGAAGCTGCGTCAGTATAACCAAGATCAGTTTCAGATACTTTAAACCAATCAGTAACTGTTCCGCTCAAATTTAATTTTCCATAACTACTCTTTTTATAATAAGTAGCAACACTTTCAAATCCTAAAGATGAGTTACCCTCTTTGCCAAAGAAAGCAGTTTCTAAATCTTCTTTAACTTTTTCTAAATCATTTTGTCCATTACTATCAAGATCTATTTCCTCATATCCAGGCAAAAGAATTGGAATAACAAGAAGGTTAACATCACCTATGGATGGAAGGACTTGGGTGTTATAAAATAATTTACTTTCAATTGAATGACATGTTTCCGTTATCGTAACATCTTTTGGATTATAAATTTTTCCATTTTCATCTCCATTAGTAATTTCAATAGTTACTTTTGAATTAGTGTACTTTAATCCATTGTTACCACAAGAAACACAAAGTTGACTAGCTATTAAAAGCATTGGAAGTGATATTAATAATTTTTTCTTCATTATAAACTCACTCCTTTCAATGTCTCTACTTTAATCTTAAATGGAAGTTCATTTCCATCATTAAAGCAATAATTTCCACAGAAAAATTGATATCCAAAATTTACAATGTCAAAAGCTTCAGAACTAGTAGTCCACAAAGTTTCCTCAGTTGCATATTTTCCGCTATTAAAAGTATTAATTCCATGCGCCTCTAAAAGTCTAATTTGATCTAGGAATGCATACGCTTCTGGAAGTTGATAAAGTTGATCTTCATTTTTTTGATTGTTAATCGGAGTAAAGATTATCGTTGATTCTTCTAATTCTCCTTCGTCCCAGAGATATCCATCAACATATGTTAAAAGTTGTCCGCCTTCATAATCTAATTTTTCACATTTAAAAATACGGCTATCAATATGATAAATACGAACTCCTGATGAACCTATACAAGCTTCACTACCATTTGTTAAAGTTCCAAACGTGTCAGTATAATTAAGTCCATCTGGTGAATACAAGTCAATCATTATATATTCACTAAATGGATTAAATTCATAAGTAAATTGCCCAATTGTTCCATTAGCAATTGCTATTTCAATTTCATTGCTTATTTTTTCAAAATCAGATGGAATCACAATTACTCCATGATTTGAAGAAGTGACATTAGGAATTAATATTTCACTTGTTCCGTAAACAACATAAGGAGTAATCCATCCTAAAAGCATTTTAGAATAAGAATCTAAATCACCAACGCCTGAATCCATCATTGTTGTCACTCCAGCAGGATGATAAGATGAATCATCTGCAGCATCATAATCTTCTAATCCTAAAAGATGACATGCTTCTTTAATATAAGCATGGGAATCCAATTTAATTGAATCTAAATTTTGAAGAACATCAAATCCATACGCATCTTGGAAACAGTATCCTTTATACATTGATGAAATAGAAACCCAAGAAAATCCTGATGTCGTCGGCTCTTCGTTTATAGATGCATTCGCGGTGCTATAATCCCAAGCGGTATAGTTAGTAAAACTATAATTAATTTCGCCTATTGTACCATTATTAACATACTCTTGCTCTGCATGTGTTAAATAATCAAAATGATCGTAAACAAGCCACACTGCATCAAGTGCGCCATCACCATTCTTATCGTAATCTTTAAGATTTACTTTTTGGGTTTCTTTAGCCCATTTTACAGCGGCAGGTAATATTTCATTTATGATTGTTCCTTCTTCTCCATCAGAAACATCTGAAGATTTTTTAATACTAGTATAGTTTTCAACATCAAACCAATCCGTTACTTTACCACCAAATTTTAATTGATTATAACTAGATTCTTTGAAATATTCGCTTATTGAAACATATCCTAAATCACTATCGTTTTTCTTGCCAAAAAAGATCTTTTCAATGTCTTCTCTAACATCTTCAGTACGATATGTTGTTGAGCCAGGAATATGAACTGGAATAACTAATAAATTAACATCTCCAATAGAAGGACATACACTTTCTGTTTCATATAAAAGTCCACTTAAAGAAGTATACGAATATTTCATTTTAACCTTTTTTGGAGAAATAAATCTTTCTTTAGATGTTGATTCATTGTCTTTAAATATTCTAATTGTCGCAGTTCCATCACTCTCAGAAGTTAAATAATTTGTTCCATTTCCACAACTAGAAATGAAAATCGAGAATAAAGAAACAAAAAAGAAAATAGATAATATCTTTAGTTTTTTCATTTTAACCCTCCTTATAAACAAAAAATTTAAATTTATTTAAATTTAATTGTATTTAGAATATATTATTTCACACTAAAAAGCAATGAAAAACAAAACTTATGTCTTAAAAATTCATTCTAAAGAATGAAAGGCTCTAATAGAAATGAGGACCGCTAATATATTTTTCATTTGTGGTAAAATAATAAAGGAGGCTTTTTTTATGAATATTTTTTATAAAGCTTATTGCCGTCTTTATCAACTATGTTTTAAAATCGCATTGCCATTTCTTCCATATCGAAAACCAATTATTTTAGATTCTGAAGATGCAATTATTAGTGTTTTAAAAGAAAAAAACATTAATTCTGTACTAATTGCTACAGGAAAAGGAATAATAAATGCCGGTTTATTAAATCCATTAATTACTATTTTAGATAATAGTAATATAAAACATGTTATTTATGATGGAACTGTACCTAATCCTACAATTACAAATATTGAAGATGCTAGAAAAATCTATATCGATAACAAATTATGCGGAATCATTGCAATTGGTGGTGGTTCTGTACTGGATTTAGCCAAAATAGTTGGAGCGAGAGTTGCAAGACCAAATAAAAATGTTAGCCAAATGAAAGGTTTGCTTAAAATAAGAAAGAAAACACCTTTATTAGTAGCAATCCCTACAACAAGTGGAACTGGTAGCGAAGTAACAATTGCGGCGGTAATTACAGATGATAAAACTCATCATAAATATCCTATTAACGATTTTTGTTTAATTCCCGAATATGCTGTATTGGATTATAGAAACACTTTAGGCTTACCACCTTTTATTACCGCTACAACAGGCATGGATGCTTTAACGCATGCTGTTGAAGCTTATATTAGTAATACTAGAACTAAAGAAACCAAAAAAATGTCTCTTGTTGCCACAAAATTAATCGTTGAAAATATAAAAGTTTGTTATCATACACCAGATAATAAAGAAGCAAGAAGAAATATGCTCTATGCATCACATTACGCCGGAATTGCCTTTACTAAGGCTTATGTAGGATATGTACATGCAATTGCTCACGCTTTAGGTGGTAAATATAATATTGCTCATGGCTTAGCTAATGCAATTATTTTACCAATTATGCTAGAAGAATACGGTTCTTCTATCTATAAAAAAATCAAATCTCTAGCGGTTTATTCAGGATTAGCAAATAAAGAAGATAGTCCTAAAATTGCAACAAAAAAATTTATAAATTGGATATATAAAACAAACAAAGAAATGAATATTCCAATCTGTATTGAAAACATTGACGAAAAAGATATCGATGAAATTGCTTCATTTGCAATAAAGGAAGCTAATCCCTTATACCCTGTTCCAAAACTAATGACTAAAAAAGATATAAAAAAAGTTATATATATTATCAAAAATAAAGAATAAAGAAAAAACTATTGAATTCCTAAATTTACAGGGTTTTCAATAGTTTTATTTTTAGTCAATTTTTATTGTTTTATCAGTACAAATAACTTCCGTAATGGAACTAGAATCATTCCAAGGAACATCTATTTGAGAATACGTTCCATCATCGTTTAATTGATAATATTTTTCAGTTTTTGTAATTTGTGCCCAATCAAGAACTGTACCTAAATACTTAACAGATTTAAGTCTAGTTGATTCTCTAAAGCAATACGCTCCAATCGTGGTCACACTCTTTGGAATAGTAAGATCATCTAATCGTTTAAGACTTGAAAAAGCTTCTTTATCAATTTTAGTTACTGTATTTGGAATTTCATAACTAAAATTTGGATGATTGCCTGGGAAGGCAATAAGACGAGTCATATCATAAGAAAATAAAATATTATCATCAACTTTAAAATATTTATTATCCTCTCCAAGTGTAATGGTCTTTAATTCTTTTGCATGGGCGACTACAGAAGCACCTATTTCTTTAATAGTTGATGGAAATGAGATACTTTGCAAATATCCACAAGCCCAGAATACTCCTTCTCCTAATTTTTCAACACCCTCAGGAATAACAACATTTTTCACATAGTTTCTAATAAATGCTTCATCGCCAATTTCTCTTAAAGAAGTTGGAAGGGTTAGATTAACAATGCCACAGTTTGCAAAACCACAACCCTCAATTATTTCTACGCCTTCTTCAATAGTAACAGTGGATAAAACTCTACATTCATTAAAAGCGTAAGATTCAATTGTTTTAACATTTCCCGGTATAACGATGTTTTTTAAACTACTACTGTTATTAACAAAATAATATGGTAAACTCGTAATTCCTTTTCCAATAACAATCTTGCTAGCTTCTGAATAAGAGAAAACTTCATTTCCTAATCTTGTAACTGTATCAGGAATAATAATTTCACTTAATTTTGAAGTGTTTTCAAAAGCATTATCTTCAATTGCTTCTAATCCATCGTTCAATATTACTTTTTTAACAATTGATTTTTTAAATGCTGAAGCTCCTACTGTTTTAATAGTGGTTGGTAAAGTAACTTCCTCAATATTTTTAGGAACAAATATTATTTCTGTTAAATTTTTATCATAAACAACACCATCAATTGAACAATAAGATTCATTATTGCTATCAATTTCAATTGCGGATAAATTAAACGATTCATTAAAAGATAATGGCGAACAATAAATTATATTTTCAGAAATAACAATTCTTTCAATACCACTTGTTTTTCCAGAGAATGCATGATCACTAATATGAGTGACTTTAATTCCGTTATATTCACTAGGAACAACTACTGTAGATGGTTTGAAAGTATTATAACTAACAACGCTATATGTTCCTTCATCATTTAATTCAAATACAAAATCATTAATATCAGTCTTTTGTTCAGTAGTTGGCGTTTGAGAAGTAGTTAGCTTAGGTAATGATGTAGTTGGATTTGAAGGAGCAGTTGTCGTATAAACTGGATCACTAGTACATCCCATCAAAAGTAAAATCGCACCGAAAGAAACTAATAATTTTCTTTTAGCCATTCAGTATCACCTCTTATAAAGTGATACCAAATGGTAAAGTGGTTGTTCCAATATTTGAAAATTCTAAAGTATAATTACCGGCATAAACATCCCAGCCATTATTGTAACTATAAACAATATAAATAGTTTTTAAATTATTATTATCATCTAAAGTAATATCGAATTGACTTGTATAACCATTTAATTCTGTTGTAGATGAAATTGGTGGTACAAAGCATTCAGAAGCAATATATGGTAATAATTCACTAGTAGCGCTATAGACTTTAGTGTCTTCATTATAATCGAATACTTCTGGAGCAACATCACTAATTATTGGACGGAAATAATCAACAGAAGCACCGATTACTTGGGAGAATCCGTTGCTAATTGCTGCCGCAGCAGTCCATTTATCATTCACATCATCATATCCCCATGGAGTAACAGTTCTTGTGGTTTCATCCACTCTTAAAATCATATCATTGCTTTGGCTTGGTTCATCTGGTGCAGTTAAATCATCTTGAGTACTGGATCTAACTTGCCAATAAATATCACTATCAGCAAAATAGAAAGTATGAACAATAGTTGTGGTATCTGTTCCATAATCATTAGAATCCCATTTAACTTTTAAAGTATAGTTGTTTTCAATATTCTCAAAAGCGGTTTTTAATGGAGCATGATAACTCTTAGTTTTTCTTAATTCAGGAACTGCAATTTTAGCGGAACCAACATCGGAGAATCTAATTCTTACCTCTGTTTCAAGTTCATAATATTGATTTTGTTGTCCAACGGTTGCGTAATCTTGAATTACAACTGGTTCAATTTTAGCGGACTTTAAGGTTCCGTTTTCAATGGTAAATTCTGCTTTTTCACATGTTTCATAGAAAACATTGTCTATTTGACCAAAAAGCATATAAGAAAGCCAAAATGCTTTTGATTTATCTAACTCATATACATTTCCTGATTTTTTAGTAAAATCACTCGCTGAAATATGGGTAAATGGATTGTCAAAATAATAAGAATAGTTAATGCTATTTCCTAATGAATCAACCGCTGCAACTGCTTCTAATTTATTTTTATAACCTAATTCATAGAAATAAGCACAGCCATCGTTTCCTTTGATGAAGGTATCATCTAGTTTTGTAACTTCTGAACCATTTGAAACATAAGTGACTTTTTGACTAACGCCAACAATGTCAGAATTTTGATAATTATAAGAAATAGTATAAATATTTTCACTGCTTTCTCCAGTTCTTTCACCTTCAGAAGCAGTTAACCAATATGCTGTTTGAGAAATAGTTCCTTCAACAACAAATCCTTTGCAAAGATCCTTAACAATTGAATTAAGTTCATCGCCTCCACAACTTGTAAGTGGAATTATTGCTGCGGCGCTTAAAACCGCACATAAAATTTTCTTGTTCATTTTTTGTTCTCCTTTTTATTTAGTTAATGTTTCTAAGAAATTTTCAATATATGTTGCATAATCGCTATTAGATGCTTGACCAAAAGATGATATCGTTTTTGTTGTTTGTTTTCCTAATGGTTCTTTTGTTGTAACATCATAATAATCCGCAACCATCGTTATTGTTGAATATGGTTCCATATTACCTTCACGTAAATTATAAGAAATGTATATCTTTCCAATATATTCTTTTTGCTTATCAATGGTATTATCAATGCAATCTTCATATTCTTCTAATAAAGTTGCATCACTGCAAGTATAGACTTCATCAGCAAATGTACAAATATCGAATATATTTGAAGGTATGACGTAATCTAAATCATAGATTGCTTTATAGTTTGTCTTTTTGCCTAATTTAACATTGCCTGTTGAAGAATCAACTGTATATTCATAAATTCCATCTTCTATTGTCTTATTACCGGAAATCGAAACGAATCCTTTTACAATCTCGATTTCATTTATTTCATCCCAAACTGATATTTGAACATAATTAGATGTTACTATATAGTTGGTATTTTCATCAATTGAAACTGTGTAATCTTTATTATCTAAAAGTGTTTTTAGTTTATCTTCATCCGAATCTAAAACTTCTTCACTAGGACCTTTTCCTTCTTTAAGATATTCTTCAATATAAGGAATTGTTGTAGTTCCAATATCTTTAACTTCTAAAGTATAAGTACCAAGATCTATTCCAAAGCAAGTAGCTTTATACTGAATTATTAATCCATCACCACTTAATCCTAATCTTGCTTGTACTTCTTGATAACGAAGAGTATCTTGTATTCCAATTGCAGGAATAACATCAATTACTTTTTTATAATCAATATTATACATTCCTGGAACTGCAGGTGATTCAGTAAGACCTTCTAAACTATTAATATCAAATAACTTAAATGAATAGGCTATTTTTTCCATTCTAACTGAAGAACTATTTTTATTAATTTCTGCGGTATAAATATCATGAAGATTATTTTTATCGTCATCTTTTAAATAATTAGATTTTAAAACCAAACTATCTTCTTCAATTTTAAACATAAAAATGCCAATCTCATTTTCAGCATACCCTCTTGTATCAATGTCATCAAAATATCCTGGCGCATTATAATAGGTAGCATTAGGTAAAATTCGACTTTTCCACTCACCATCACTATCGTTGATAACCATTGTATAGTTTTGATTTGTTTGTAAATCAACAATTAAATCTTTTATTTTTTCTAAATTAGTTCTGGTGTCAACAACTGTTGATGTAGGTGGTTCTAAGGAAGGTTCTGTAGTTGAAGAAGCATTACCTTGACCTTCATTACAGCCCGCTAGAGCAACCATAAGAAGTAAAGATAAAAATAAAATTTTCTTTTTCATAAATTTTCTCCTTTCTTGTTTCTATATATTATGTACACATGTGCGTAACGCACGCGCGTGTATGAATATTTAAAAGATATATTTAAAACTTAAAATTGTCAAGTAAATTCTTTTCTTAAAAAACTACTAAACGCCAAAAAAGCTTTGCTAAAATCAGCAAAGCAATTAAGTTTTATTTAAATTATCTAGTTTCTGTGATTATTAATATTTTGATAAAGCTTCTTTAAAAAAATCTAAATATATTCTTGAACGATGATTAATAAAATCACGAGTGCTTCTAATACTTTTCTCCCAATCTTTATAAAAACTATCTGGTTGTCCCCATCTAATTCCCGCTTCTTTTTTATAATCAACAACAGAATCGACCATTTCAACTAAAATCTCATTTGCAATTTTTGAAGTTAAAACAGTTTCCATCAATTCTTCAGCACGAGCGTATAATCTATCTCTAAAATCCTCAACTTTTAATAACTTATTAAGCAATGTGAATCGTGAATACGAAAAACTTTGTGTAGGTAATAAATAATTATTATAATCAGTAAATGCAAAATCAAGATCATGCAGACAGAATCTCCATTTTCCATCTGTATATTCATTACCTTTTTCCTCGTCAATAGCGCGCCACATTTTCATATTATTATAATTACCAACCGAATCCCAGTTACCTGCATAATGGTTTGCAATTATAAAATCAATAAAACTATCAATATCTATATACTTATCTAATAATTTTTCATACTGACTTGGTTTTGTTAAATCACAAGAATTAATATATTGATTAAAATCTTCAAAACATTCTTTTCCTAATTCTTCATTGCCATCATCAAATGTTAAGACACCTTTATATTCATAAATAACTACATTATCTTTATCAACATTATAATTGTTTTCAAAATAAACATCGCTATAATGCTCACGAATATAATAAATACCCCAATACTCTCCGTTTAAAAAGGCAATACATGGTCTACAAGCAGAAGTTGCGACATTTGTATCCGCGAACAAATTATGAATTAACGCATCATTAAATCCAGTCCAGCTTTCAAAGCAATTTCCTCCATTGTGGAGTCTGAATCTAGTTAATCCTGTAAGAGGTTCATCTTTAAAGCCTCTTTTCGTTCTTCCATCAAAAATATCAACATTAATCGGTTTATTTTTATTTCCATTTTGATCTTTATTAAAATTAAGATTAAGTGTTCTTTGAGGATAACCTTTTGAGTAATTACCTCCTAATTTAATTTTACTATTAACATAAAATGTTTCATTTAAAACCGGATCAAAATATTCTAAATTAACTCTTTTAGAGGTATCATTTAAAATATCGTTATACATTCCTTTGCTTCCAAACCAATCTTTAAATGGCATTGATAAAGATACAATAGGTATTGTCAAATATTTACTTTCCTTATCGATTATATATGTCAAGCTTCTATTTAAAATTTCTGTCTCATTAACTTCATCTTTAACAGAAATAGTAATTACATTACATCTATCTAATGTTGGATATTTTTTCGGTACTTGAATGTTATTAATATAATTAGTGCTTGAAACTTTTTGATCTGTGGTATTAGCTAAAATACCATCAACATGAGTGGTCAACGGATAATCATCAATATCATTTGTCGGAAGAATATCTATTTCAATAGGATTAATAAAAGGGATATCAGGTTCAGTATAATCTAATGAATAATAAACTGCATAATTTTCATTTTTTACTTTAACTTCAATATCTAGTGCCGAATCATAAATACCTGGCAAGTAATTTACATAAACATCTTCACACAATTGATGAAATCCTTTAAATTCATCATTAATTTCTATGTTTGTTCCACTACATCCACTAAGCAATAATGCAATCGCAGAAATAAAAATATATTTTTTTTGCATTTTTTTGTTTCCTCATTACATTTAAATTATAAATAATATATTTATCCATTACTACAAACAAACAATAATAAAATTAATGTAAATTATAAATTAGCTTTTTATTTTAATTCAATAAAAACTTCTGTAGTTTTGCCTTTTGAAACAACAAATTTAGAATCTTTGCTCATAGTAAAAAAATCTTGGGCTCGTCTAACTTTATATTTATTAAAATTAAATTGAGGAAACTTCTGATAGATTTTTTGCATTAATTTACTTAATAAATATTGTCCTGGATTATTTTCTAATACTTTAATAGCAAAATTTTCCACTTCTTCTTTTAAAAGATCTTTGTCTTTTTTCATAGACTCGGATTTAGAAACTTTCTTTCTCTTCTTTTTATCTTTTGTTTCCTTTTCAATTGTCACTTCTTTATCAGATAATTCATCTAAATAGAAAAAACGATCGCAAGCCTTAACAAACGATGGGGCGGTCTTCTTTTCACCCGCGCCGATAACGAATATATTAGATTCTTTTAATCTTTTAACAAGACCTGTATAATCGCTATCGCTAGACATAAGACAAAAAGCATCAACATTTTCCGAATATAAAATATCCATCGCGTCTATAATTAAACGCGAATCTGAGGCATTTTTCCCTTTTGTGTATCGATATTGTTGAACTGGTGTAATTGCGTAATCATTCGCTAATATTTTCCAGTTTTTTGAAGATGATAAAGTAAAATCTCCATACATTCTTAAATATGTGATTTTACCAAGAACATTAAGTTCTTCTTTTAATGCTTCTAAGTACTTGCTTGATACATTTTCTGTATCAATTAATAATGCAATTGTATAGTTGTTATTTTCCATATTTCTCCTTTTCTTTATTTTCAAATTGAAGGCGGTAAAGATTATAATAATAACCTTTCTTTTTTAATAATGATTGATGATTTCCTGTTTCAATTATTTCTCCATTTTGAAGAACTATAATTTGGTCAGCGTGTTGAATTGTGCTTAATCTATGAGCTACAATTAACATAGTACCTAGATTCATCATTTTTTCTAAAGATTTTTGAATTAATACTTCTGTTTCTGTATCAATATTCGCAGTTGCTTCATCTAATATCATTAATGATGGTTTATGTAAAACTGTTCTTGTAAATGATAAAAGTTGTCTTTCTCCGGCAGAAAAATTATTTCCTTTTTCTAAAACTTGTTCATGATAACCATTTGATAATTTTGAAATAAATGTATCAGAACCAGTAAATTCACTTGATTCCTTCACTTGTTCAAGTGAATAAGATTCATCTCTTAATGTTAAATTAGAATAAACTGTTCCACTAAAAAGGAATACATCCTGCAACATTTGACCAATATTTTTTCTTAATGATTTAATTTTAATTTTTCTAATATTAATACCATCGATATAAATATTTCCTTTTTGAATATCATAATTTCTAACAATTAAAGATAGGATTGTTGTTTTTCCACTTCCAGTTGCACCTACAAAAGCAACAACTTCTTTAGGATTAACTTTAAAAGAAACATCTTTTAAAATCCATTTTTCTTCTTCATAAGCAAACCAAACATGATCAAAAATAATTTCTCCTTTTATATCATTTAATTCTATTGCTCCTTCTTCATCTTTTAAATCCGGCTCAAGATTTAAAAGCAAAAACAATCTCTCACTAGCCGCGAATGCTTGTTGTAGACCATTAATTTGATCCGCTAGAGATTGAATTGGTTCAAAGAATCTACCTACATATTCATAAAAAGCCCACAATATTTTTAAACCATCTTCATCTTTTCCTAAATCAAATACTTTTAAAGATAGATACACTAATGCGGCAATTGATGACATATAAATAAAAGAAACTATTGGTCTAAAAATCGTAAAAACGATATTTTGTTTAGATCTTGCTTTAACTAATTTTCCATTAACTTTATTAAATTCATCAACTTTTCTTTCTTCTTGATTAAAAATTTGTGTTATTTTCATTCCAGATAAGTTTTCATTTAAAAAAGCATTCATTGCCGAAATTTCATGTCTAACATTTCGATACGCTCTTTTTGATAAATAACGGAACAAATAAGAAAAGAAAGCAACAAGAGGAACTGCAATTATCATATATAAAGCTAATTTTACATGAAGAACAAACATCATTCCTATAACACCAAATAAAGATAATATATTCTTCAATGAATTAATTAATATGTTTGTATATAATTCATTAACTGCATTTGTATCACTCGTTACTCTAGAAACTAGTTTTCCAATTGGCACTTCATTTAATTGAGCAACCGCTAATGATTCAATATGTTCAAAAACATCTTGTCTTAATTGATAGACAATTTTTTGACCTGTTTTTTGTAAAAACATGCTTTCTAAATACATAAAAATTGAACTGGTTAATACACAAGATAAATATCCTATTGATAAAGCAACAATACTTAGGTATTTATAATTTTCAAAATTATAAAGTCTAGATACGATTGTACTAGATATGTATGGTCCAATAAGTTCAAGAGCAATAACTATTAACATAAAAATTATTGCAATGATAAATTTTTTTGCATGTGGTTTGATATAAGAAAAAGAACGCTTTAGTATTTCTTTATCAGACATTACTCTTGTATCATTATGTAAATTTATCTTATTCATGATATCCCTCCACTTCTTTTTCAAGTTCTTGAAGTTCAACCATTTTTCGATATGTTGGAGATATTTTTAATAATTTATCATGCTTATCAAAAGCTTCTATTTCGCCATTATTAAAAACAATAATTCGGTCAGCTTTTTTAACTGTAGAAACTCTTGATGCCACTATAAGAGTGGTCTTTCCTTTTCTTACTCTTTCTAAATTAGTTAAAATTTTTTCTTCTGTCTTAATATCAACTGCAGATACAACATCATCTAAAATAAGAATTGCGGGATCTTTTAATATTGCTCTTGCTAGTGATATTCTTTGTTTTTGCCCTCCAGAAAGTGTTACCCCTCTTTCTCCAACAAAAGTTTCATATTGTAAAGTAAATTCTTCGATATTATCTTTAATATCCGCTAAAGCACACGCCTCTTTTATCTCTTCAATTGTGGCATCTTGTTTTGCAAAGGCTACATTATTAGCGATAGTATCAGAAAATAAAAAATGATCTTGAGGAACATAACCAACACTTTTTCTTAATTTTTTAATAGATATATCCATGATATCTACATTATCAATATAAAGATTACCTTTTGGAAGATTGTATAAATGTAAGAAAAGGTTAACAAATGTTGTTTTCCCCGATCCTATTTTTCCAACAATTCCAATCGTTTCTCCTTTATTAATCTTTAAAGTAATATTTTTTAATGATGGATTTAATGAATTAGGATAAGTAAAAGACAGATTTTTAATTTCAATATTTCCAAAAATATTCTCTAACTTTATTATTTCACCATCTTTTATTTCTACTTCTTCATCTAGTAATGAAGAAATCCTTTTTAAACTAGCGTTTCCTCTACTTCTTAAATTAATTATTTGAGCAATTGCTAACATTGGCCAAACAATCGTATTAAAATACCCTACGAATTCAGTAACATTTCCCGCAGTAAATTTATGTTCTGAATTAAAAACAAAATACCCTCCGATAATAAAAATTAAAACTATAATTGAATACACTAAAATGTTAATGACAATATCTAATAAAACACTTAATCGCACTACTTCAATATTAGCTTTTTGGTTCTTTTTATTGATCTTAGCAAATTCTCTTAACTCTTGAGTTTCTTTAACAAATGCTTTAATTACTGATAAACCAGTAAAATTTTCTTGTGAAAAGTCGCTCATTTGTTCATAAGCTTCTTGTCTTTCTTTTTGTTTATAATTCATTGCTCTTCCAATAATTCCTCCACATGCAACTAAAAGAATTAATGGAACACAGGCGATTATTCCTAATTGCCAATTAAGAATAATCATTTTAATTAATGCTAATCCACCTAAAAATATAGCATCTACCATGAAAATAGTTCCACTTGATACAACTTCTTGAACTGTTTCTAAATCGTTGGTGAAGATTGCCATTAGAGCACCAACTTTCTTTTCTTGGTAAAATCGAGTTGACAATTTTGTAGCGTGCAAATACATTTCTTTTCTTAAATCCGCCTCCACTAGAAAACCCGCACGTAAAATCGTTATTCTCCAAAGAACCCGCCCGACAAAAATAGCAACGCCTATTAAGAAAATAGATAAAACAACCTCAGTTAAGCCTTGATTGTCAATTGCGCCATTGTTTTTCATATAATCTATAAGATCACCTAGTATTTTTGGTAAACGCAATTGAGCATAATCTACCAAGAGAAGCGCCAAAACACCTAATATTAATAAATACCAGTATTTGCGATAATATTTGTTTATAATTCTTCCAAATATCATTTTTATCTCCTTCCAAGAAACTCATGAAATATTATAACAAATTATATCTAAAACATTAAGATAATAAAACGGCGTTACTATATTAAAAATAGAGCTACTTTATAAATTAATTTTAGTAAAAAACATTGCCACAATAATTGTCATATATATTTACAACACAAGAATTCTTCTGGCGATGGACCTTTTGTTATCAAGTATTGCCTTTAAATTATCTATGTTTTACAATTATTCTGGAGTTGATGAATATGAATAAATCTTTTATTAATACTATTTTATATGTTCTTATCGGGTTATTTGCGTTTTTTATACTCGAAAATCTAAGTTTATACTTAATCCCTTTTATTTTATTTGAAATAATTTTTATTATTAATGTTCTAAATTTAGCTTTTAAAAAGCAAAAAAATATTTCTTCTGTAATCATTTCTTCTATCGGAAACCTTATAATCTTACTCTTTTTTGTTTTTTCTTCAAAATATGAAGATTATCGAGAAAATATCGTATATATGATAGGTTTAACTTGCTGTATTGTTGGAATACTTAATGCTTTTAAATATTTTAAAGAAACTAAAACTCAACTTTCAAATATAAAAGCTAATTCACAATTAAATAAACAAAGAAATTCAAAAAAATCATTCTCAATTGGCATCATTTCTAGAAAATGGCATCGAATTAATCTTATATATATTGTTACAATAATTACAACAACATCTTTAGTTATCGCTTTTTTCATCCTTACAAAAAACATTTTAATTATGCTTTTAGGATTCTTATTAATCGTCTTATCATTTTTTATTTTTGTAATATTTAAAACAATCGCGGATCAAAAACCTTTGACAAAATACGCAAATACTTTAAACTACCAAGAATTAGAAAAAGAAATAAATGAAATTAATGATAATCCTCGTGTCCACTTTGAAACAAAAAACTATTATTTAATGCTACTTTGTGCTTATTCTCTTGCTGTCGATTATCAAAAATATAATAATTATTTCGAATTAATTAAAAAGCCAACTTTTAAGGCTTATGAATTAACTTATGATGGTTTATTCTTACATTGCTTTTTAGATAAAGAAGACTTTGTTAATGTTTATAACTCTTTATGTGACAAATATAAAAATAACAGAAACGCTTTAAAAGTAATTAATAATTTCTATAAACGATGGAAAATAGTAATATTAAACCAACTAGATGATAATATAAATATAATTTGTCCTCTTAATAATAAATTACCATTAATATCCGCTACAAACACTTATATACAAGCACTGTATTATTTGAACAATAATGATACAGAAAATGGTCTAAAACTTGCTAATCTATTTTTAAGCAATTATTCCTCTTTAAAAGAATTTGCTAATAAATTAAGTGAAAAAATTAATCAATTATAATAAATCGAAATTCATCCTATTGTCCATCTTCTCTTAGACATTCAATAGGATCTTTTTTTGCGGCTACAATTGCAGGAATTAGTCCAGAAACTAATGTTACAATAATACTAATCAATAACATTACCGGCGCAACCCACCATCTAAAATTATCAATATTTACAGGAGTGGAATTAAGCATCGCTGTTGAATATTGGGCAATCATTACTTTTACAACTTTACTAACAGGTTTATTTAGTATTGCTGCACCAATAATGCCAATGATTCCTGAACATATTCCTATTGCGCTAGATTCCAATAAAAACATTAGTCTAATATCTTTTTTTCTTGCTCCTATACTTCTTAATAATCCGATTTCTTTTTTTCGTTCTAAAACTGATATATATATTAATATTCCAATTAATAACGCACTAACTACTATAAAAACCATTGCAAAAACAAGCATAACATTTGAAAACAAACTTACAAGCATCGAAAATTCATTAGTAACCAATTCAATATAATCGTACGTTCTTACAATCATTAACGATTCTTCATCAATTTTGTAATTTTCAACATAATCTATAATTGCTAATCTATTTTCAAAATTATCTGTGTAATAATACAATTGCGTAATAACTTCTTTATAACCAATATTAACCAATCTTTGTTCATACATATAACTTGCTGAATATGAATAATTACCCGATACATAGTTTTCAAAAGGAAGTCCAGTAAAAACATCTTTTGTTTCTTTATATTCTAGTTGCTCTTTAACTATCTCACTTTCAGCTGCGCGTTCTTTAACATAAGAAGTAAATTCAGGAGTATATAAAATTCCCGGTTGATATAAAGGCGTTTTTGAATTCTCTTTTTCTCGTAAAATTCCAACGATTTTTAATGAAGTTTTTGAATTTTCGAATAATCTTTGATAATGATTTTCTCCATATACATAATATTTATCATCACTTTTAACATAATAATCGTCGTTTTCAATATATCGATATTCTTTATTGTTCAACAAATCACTAAAATATATTTTATCTTCCGTAATATTAAAGCCCAGTGATTCTAACAAAGAAGCATCGATTCTGTTATAAGTATCAACAACTATGGCCATTTCATTTAAAGAAGATGGGATTTTTCCTAATAAACAATCATATTGTTCATTAACGAATTCTTCATTATCCACAATTTGTTCAAAGTAACTTGAAGCTATTTTTTTATATGTTCCTCCATTATTAGTAATTAATTGAAAGTTAATATATGAATTGCTATCTTTAATTGTGTAAAGATTTTGATCCATTCCATCTAAATATGTTAAAAAATCATTTTGAAAAGAATTAATATGTTCCTGTGTAACCATATCTCCTTTTTCTACAATAATATAATCAGTATTTGGGTATTCAACAAGTATATCTTTATTATTCTCCGATGATGTTCTTCGATAAGATGTTACAGTAACCGGATATTTACCAAGTGATGTTTCTTGGGCATCGCCGATATAATCACGGATGCCTGAAGTCAATGACAAAATTAAACCCATTCCAATAATCCCTACACTTCCTGCGATTATAGTCAAAAAACTTCTTAATTTTTTATTAAACAAGTTTTTAAATCCCCATTTAAACGATGTCATAAAAGGAATTCTAACTTTATTAAATTCTTTAATTTCTTCTTTTTTATATTCTTTAAAATTTGCACTATCATCGACAATTTTTCCATCGAGCATTGATATAATTCTAGTGCCATATTTATACGCAAACTCTTTATTATGAGTTACCATTATAACAAGATGAGAACGAGATATTTCCTTTAATAAACAAATAATATCTTCTGCACTTTTAGAATCTAACGCTCCTGTTGGTTCATCCGCTAAAACGATATATGGAGATGAAATAAGCGCTCTTGCTATTGCTACACGTTGTTTTTGCCCTCCAGACAGCATTTTTGGATATGCATCTTTTTTATCATATAATCCCACTTTTTTTAATACAGAATCGACTTTTTCTTCAATATTTTCATTTTGTGATGACATTTCTAATGTTAATGCTACATTATCATAAACCGTTAAATGTGGTATTAAATAACAATTTTGAAATACAAATCCTACACATTGATTACGATAACTATCAAAGTCAGAATCACAAAAACATGATACTGGTTTATTATTAATTATCACTTCACCATTATAGTCGTTATCTAATCCTCCTAAAATATTTAAAAGTGTAGTTTTTCCACATCCTGATGGTCCTAAAATCATCACAAATCCTTTATCTTCAAAATCAATTGAAATATTATTAAGCGCCATACATTCTAATGAACCTGAACGATATATTTTTGTAACATTTTTTAATTTAATCATTTATGACACCTTCTTACTTTTTGTATTGCATTTGTAATATTATAACAAATATAAATTATAATGATGCGATATCTTTTTTGCCGCTCTATGGTATAATTGATTGAAATAAAAAGGAGGAACAACTAATGATTAGTAAAAATATCGCAATTAAAGTCTTAAATACCGGACTAGAAACTGGCGCGGATTTTGCTGAAATATATTTAGAAGAAACATTTACAACTGTAATGGAAATGGATAATGGCAAAGTTAAATCTATCAATTCTGGAATTTCCTATGGAGCAGGTATTCGTTTATTAAAAAACTTGCAAAGTGTTTATGGCTACACAAATGATATTTCTTTAAAAGGTTTATTGAAACTCGCATCATCTTTATCTTCTTCTTTTAACGATGAAAGATTAATAACCGTCGATAAAATTGAAAAAGTTCGTGTAAAAAAACACCATAGAGCTAAAATGCCTCTTGGCAATGTATCAAAAGAAAGAAAAATCGAATTAATGAATGAAGCTTATGAAGCGTGTTCAGGCTATGATCAACATATTACAAGAACAAAAATTACATTTAATGACAATACAAAAAAAGTTACCATTTTTAATTCAAATGGAAAAGAATTTTACGATGAAAGAGGTAGAGGAAGAATTTATATAATCGCTCAAGCTTCCGAAAATGGAAAAATTGAAACTTTCGGTGTTGGTCCAGGTGCTCAAAAAGGCTTAGAATTTTTCACCGATGATATTAATATAAAAGATATTGCAATAGACTGCGCCAAAACAGCTTTAACAATGTTAAACGCCGATGAATGTCCAAGTGGCAAAATGACTGTGGTTATCGGTAATGGATTCGGCGGTGTCATTTTCCACGAGGCTTGCGGTCATGGTTTAGAAGCAAGTGCAGTATCAAAAAAACTATCTGTTTTCTCTGATAAATTAGGCACTAAAATTGCCTCTGATATTGTTTCTGCAGTCGACGATGGCACTATTGAAAATGGTTGGGGTTCAGGAAATATTGATGATGAAGGCAATCCAACTCAAAGAAATGTTTTAATTGAAAATGGAATTTTAAAATCTTATTTAGTCGATGACTTTCATGGTCGTAGAATGGGCCTTAAAGGTAACGGCGCTACTAGAAGAGAATCTTATCAATATGAACCTACATCTCGTATGTCAAACACCTTTATTTTAGGTGGTAAATCAACAACTGAAGAAATAATTGCCGATACCGAATACGGATTATACGCCAAATCTTTAGGAGGAGGATCGGTCAATCCAACTACTGGAGACTTTAATTTCGCTGTTTTAGAAGGATATTTAATTGAAAATGGAAAAATTACTAAGCCAGTTAAAGGCGCTACTTTAATTGGTAATGGCGCTGAAGTATTATTAAAAATTGACCGTATTGGTAACAATCTTGAAAGAGCCCAAGGAATGTGCGGAGCATCATCAGGCTCAATACCAGCTGATGTTGGTCAACCAACAATTCGCGTTCAAGATATTACTGTTGGAGGAAGAGGAGGTGCAAAATAATGAACTATAAAAAATATATTGAAGTTGCTAAAAAAATGGGATTAGAAGATTTTGAATTATATGTCCAAAAAAGCTATCGTTTAAGCATTGAACTTTTTCATCAAGAAATAAGCAATTTCACTATCGCTGATTCTATTATTTTAGCCGCTAGAGGCATTTATGAAGGAAAAATGGGATATGCTTATAGTGAATTAAACGACAATACCACCCCTATTTTCCTTGCAGAACAAGTTATTGAAAATGCAAAGTGCATTTCCACTACCGAAGTCCCAGAAATATTCAAAGGTTCTGCTCACTATAAAAAGAAAATAACCTATGATCCAACTTTAGAAACAATTTCTAATGAAACAAAAATTGCTATGCTTAAAGATATTGAAGCTAAATTAAGAAAGATTGACTCTCGTATAATTGAAGTCGGTGGTGTTTCTTATGAAGAAAGCGTTGGTGAAGTTTCAATCATTAATTCTCATGGATTATCTTTAAAGCATAAAGCTAATGACTATATGATCTATGCAGAGGCTGTTGCTAAGGAAAATGAAGAAATTAAAACCGGATATAAAATTCATTTTGGAACTTCTTTAAATGATTTTAATGTTGAAAATTTTGTTAATCAAGTTGCCAAAACCGCTCTTGAAAAATTAGGTGGTGAACCTTGTGAAAGTAAATCTTATCCTTGCGTTTTCAATCAAAAAGTATTTTCTAACTTATTAAACTGTTATCTAGCAAGCTTAAATGCCGAAGAAGTACAAAAACATTCATCTTTCTTAGAAGGCAAAATTGGACAACCTGTTGCTAGTAAAAAACTTACTATTATTGAAAACCCTTTAGAAAAGAATGTCTTCTTTAGATATTTTGATGATGAAGGTGTTGCAACTTATGCAAAAACTTTAATCGAAAAAGGCATATTAAAGACCTATTTATATAATCTAGAAACCGCTAAAAAAGATGGTGTTTCATCAACAGGTAATGGATATAAAGCCTCTGCGAAAGGAAAAATTGGAATTCAATTTACAAATATTTTCGTTAAAGAAGGCAATAAAAGCGAAGAAGAAATTTTTGCAAATATAAAAGAAGGCGTATACATTACCGATGTTCAAGGATTGCATGCAGGTATGAATATCACCAGTGGTAATTTTTCTTTACAAGCATCTGGATTTATGATTAAAGATGGAAAAATAGATAAACCTATTAACCTTATAACAATTGCTGGAAATCTTTTAAAAGTAATGGAAGATATTATTTGTTTAGCCAATAACAGCGAAACTCAACTATCTGCAATTACTTGTCCAAGTGTTTATATTAAATCGATAAGCGTTTCTGGAAAATAAAAAAAAGCCCTAATGTGAATAACTTAATGAAATGTTATTTTCACATTAGGCTTTTATTTTCTTAATTTTTTAAAATATATAAAATTCCAATTGTTCCTTTTCCACAGTGAGAAGAGATAACACAACCTGCTTCTGTAACCATAATGCTTTCTTTTGGTATTATTTTAGACAATTCTTTATAAAGATAATGTTCCCCTACAGGGGCAAGAGAATGAGTAATCATAACACAATCTAAATCAACATTTGGTAAATCTTCTTGAATCATTTCTAGAAGTTCATTATAAGCTTTTATCATTTTTCCTCTCGGTTTACGATACACACTCATTTTACCATCTCGAACTACAATTTCAGGGTGTATATGTAGCATTTTTCCAAAGAAATGAGTCGTCGAAGAACAGCGTCCTCCTTTATGAAGGAAAGTTAAGTTTTCTACAACAAATTGCGCTCTTACATTTGGAATAATTTTCGTTTCTAAAATATCGGCAATCTCAAACAAAGATTTGCCCTCTTCACGGAATTTAACTGCTTTAAGTATGGTTAATCCTATTCCTGTAGAAAGGTTTCTTGAATCAATTATTTTTATTCTATTACTATCAAATTCTGTTGATGCAACATAAGCAGATTGGAAAGTTGAAGAAAACTCACTAGAAATTAAAATACATAAAATATCATAATCAAGATCAATATATTTTTTAAAAATTTTTGCAAAATGTTCTGGATTTCTTGCTGCAGTTTTTGGTAACTCTTCATATTGATCCACTAAAGAATATAATTGTTTTGCATTAATTTCTATTCTATCTTGATACGTTCCTTGACTAAATCCAACAAGTAAAGGGATAACTTCAATATCATATTTTTGAATTTCTTCATCTCTTAAATCACATGTACTATCTGTAATTATTTTAATTTTTCTCATATTCACTTCCCCTTTTCTAGTTGAAATTATACTTCTTTTTGTTTATAAAGTAAATCTTACAAATTTAATAAAATTTATCATTGCTTTTATAAAGCAAAAATATAAGCATCATAATACAAAAATAGCCAACTTCTGTATTTGAATTCATGTATTCATCAATACAATTGCTTTTCCATTCTTAAAAAAACTCGATTTTTTAAAATTTTATCGCTATTTTTTATACTTTTTTTAAAATTTTACGCAAATAATTATATAAAATATAATTTCTCTTGCTTTTTAATTTCTAATGAAGTATAATCTAACTACATTTTTTGTTTATTGAAATGAATATATTAAAAAAGGAGGAACTATTATGAACAAAAAAGGACTATTTACCGCTATTTTATCATTAGTTCTCGTATTAGCCGGATGTAATTCAAACAATCCAGGAGGTACCACAGAAACTCCTGCAGATCCAAATAAAGTTGAAAGAGTTAAAGGAAATGGAGAATCATATCCTGAGGCAGTTCAAACTCTTATTGATAAAGCTATCGTGAACGACAAGGATCCTGAATCAGTTCCTGTTAAATTTATTAACGCTGAATATTATTCCGCTGAATATTACGAATCTGATGAAAACACTGGCTCCCAAATTTCAAAAATCACATCTATTACTTGTGAAAACTCAAAAACTTTCTCATTAACTGAAAGTAATGAAATTATGACTTCATATACCGCTTCTCTTGAAGAAGCAGGATTTGAAATCGATAAATCCGATTTTGCAAAATATGGCGTTTATTCCGCAACAAGAAAAATTAAACTTAACGAATATTTTGTTATTGAATATGGTTTAAAAGAACTCTCATACGATGAAACAACATATGAATCATTCAATGCTTTTGTTTTATACTATGCTTATATTAAATCACTTGCAACAAGTGGATGGTCTGGTGTCGATATCGCCGAATGGCCAACAGAAGATATCACTGAACTTACAGGAACAGATATTCTTCATCCTGATCTCAACTATGATAACATTTCTTTATTCGGCGGTTTTAACACATTAGTAATTACTGATGAAGATACTGGAAAGAATTCTTATCTTGATTGTTATGTCTTATTATTAACTGGTTCAGTAAAAACTGATGAAGATGCATACATTCAAAAATTAGAAGATGCTTATTGGCAAGTTGCAATTTATGAAAAAGACAAAGAGGGAAATAGCAATGGTGGCTATGGATTCAACATGTTAAGTCAAGTCGTTGTTGAATTCTTCTATATGACACAAACAGGATACGAAGGATTATGTTTATTCATTTATGTTAACAACCCTTCATATGTATTTACAAAGAGTGAAGCTTGGCCAGAAATAGCAAATTACTTACCTGCTTATACCCAAGAAGATGCAACATTAAGTTACTATTTTGTTAGTGTTAGACAAAGTCTCTTCCAAACAATGGAACTTATTGCAGTTGGTGGTGTAGCCGAGAACGCAGATGAATTATATGCAACTCAATTAACCGCTGCAGGTTGGTCAGTTGAAGCAGAAACCGATACAGATGGTTTAGAATATTATTATGCAATTAATAATTCATGTGGCGAATGTATATTCTACATGGGCGCCTATCCAGATGCAGGCATAACATTGTTCATTCAAAGTAGCGCTTATTAATCTTAAAATTTGCACTAGTCAACAAAAAGTAGACACAAATTAGAAAAAGGGGGCGAATTTTTC
>CAZZGL010000003.1:0-56009 GCA_964654155.1 uncultured Staphylococcaceae bacterium
TTATAGATAGAATTAAGCCTGATTCAACGGAAGCAGAATTAGAAATGCTTTTACCATGGAAAATCAAGCTATAGTTTTCGCATGGATATTTTTGACGATTACTTTACAAATCTAACGTTTGAACTTCAAATCTTCAAAAAAGCAAAAAAAAGAACCGATTTATCCATCAGTTCACTTATTTTATAATGGTCGGGAAAACAGGATTTGAACCTGCGACCCCCTGTTCCCAAAACAGGTGCACTACCAAGCTGTGCTATTTCCCGTTAATGGCGCGCTCAGCAAGAATCGAACTCGCAACCTTTAGATTCGTAGTCTAACACTCTATCCAGTTGAGCTATGAGCGCGTGCTATAATACTATAGCATAATTTCTACGAATTTCAAGTACTTTTTTAAAAAATGGAGGTTCCTGTCAGAGTCGAACTGACGCTCATTGAGTTGCAGTCAATTGCCTTACCACTTGGCTAAGGAACCATCCCTTGCTAAACAGCACTAATATAGTATCATAACAAAGAGTCATTATCAATAATAATTTTATGTTTTTTCTTCTAAAAACATACTTGTTTTCAATAAAAAAGGAAGCTATTTGTGCTTAATCACTCAAATCTTTCTAATTATTTTTTAGTCCAACTTTTATAAGTTAAGAACAATCCTTCCTTTTTTTATTTAAACTATAATTTAGCCAAACGGCGTTTATTTCTTGAAGATTTACGTTTTTTAATAAAATTATAAACAGTGCCTACAATCACAATTACTCCAATTGAAATTAAAAATGCATAATAAGGAGTCATATTTGTATACGCTCTTAATTGCCCCCACATAATAACAACATCATCATTTGCAGATTCAAAATCATTCATAATTGCGCATCTCGCCAATGTATCTTGATCAGGATATTGGGTTAAAAGTCGATTTTTACAATCCGCATATGGATAAATAATTGCGTTTCGACTTTCTTGCATATTACCTTTAAACAAGAAAGAGACATCTACCGGATCTCCTAAATCCAATTCTTCTTCATCAACTTCCATCCAAACAGTTTCATCTAGTGGCGATACGCCTTCTACTTCACTAGGTTCATATTTGTTTTCTTGCAAAATACATGTATAAAATTTGTCATTATAACGGACATAGCTTCCTTCAACTTCTTCAGTTTTACCATCTTCTTTTGAAATATAAGGCCCATAATATGTTGTTGCTTCATTATAATCAGCAATTCCATACCAAGAAGAAATCATATCAAAGATTTCATCACTAGCAATAAAAGAAGTATATCCTATATATTCCATGTTAATCGCAGCATTTTCTGGGTTTGAAATGTAATCAATAAAAGCGCACGCTAATTCACGATTGCTGCCTTTAGGTAATACCCAGCCATCATACCAAACATTTCCTCCATCTTCAGGAACGTAGTATTCTAATGTTTTACCAACATTACTTCCTTCTTCAATTGAGTAAACAGCATCGCCAGACCAAGCAAGGTTCATTTTAATTTTTCCGGTAATAATATCATTTTTTCCAGAATCAACTTCAAAACCAAAAATATTCTTCTTTAAAGAGATTAATTCTTGCTTTACTATTTCTAAAACTCCACTATGATTTTCACTTGTTATTACTAAATCAAATAAATTTTGAATAATATCATTATACTCTTTTCGTATAATAACTTTTTCTTCTTCACTTGATGCCGCTTCTAAAGAAGATAGATACTTTTCTCTAGCTGGTGTCAATATATCTTCTAAATTCGTTATGTTAGAACCTTTATGCGCGTGCATTAATCCAACCACAAAAGTATCTCTCATTGAATTCTTTATCGAAATTAAATTTTCATATTTAGAATCCCAAAAAATATCCCATGATTTAACATCTTCTCTTATCGTATCAAAACAATATGGATCATAAATAATTCCTAATGTTCCCCACATATAACCCGCTACATAATTATCTAATGATGAATCTTTAATTCCATCACCATCGGTATCTGCATACATATTAGCTAATTTAGAACGCACTTCTTTTGATGCGTATTTATCATATACTGGTACTTCTTCTTTTATATTAAGAGGTTCTACTAGATTTTCTCTTATCATTCTTTGAAGCATATAATCAGAAGTACATATTAAATCATATGTTCCTTCAGGTTGCAAAGTAAATTGATTATACATAGTTTCGTTTGTGTCATATGTAAAATAATCAACTTTGCAATTATATTCTCTTTCAAATGATTTAATAAGAGTTTCATCAATGTAATCAGCACAATTATAAATAACTAAATTGCGTTCGTTTGTTTTAGCTCTTTTTACAATTTTTTCTTGTCTTTGATTTTCAAAAGATGGATTACTATTCAAAATAGATATTATTCCACCTAGAAGAATAATTGTTGATAAAGGTATAAATAACTTTTTCATCTTAATTAACACCTCTTCTCTTTTTTACAATTTGTTTAGCTTTCTTATTGTTATATATCGTACTTCCAACACTAACAATTAAAACCGCTAGAAAAATAATTGTTGTTAAAGCTCTAACTTCAGGTGGAATTGGATGTTTAGCAATTATCTTTTGAATATATGTAGAAATAGTTTCAAATGATGGCTTCTTTAAATATTGAGTAATAACAAAATCATCTAATGATAAAGTAAAGGAAATCATAAACCCTGATAAAATGCCTGGAATAATTTCCGGAAGAATAACTTTATACATTGCAAAGCGAGGTCTTGCACCTAAATCTAAAGCCGCTTCATAAACAAATGGGTCCATTTGTAATAAACGGGGCTTAACATTTAAATAAACATAAGCAACAGTCAAAACAACATGTCCTATTAACAAAGTAAAAAATGAAAACTTCCATGACAAACTAACCGCTAAAACCGCCAAGGAAAGTGCAATAACGATTTCCGCATTAACAATCGGTAACTGATTCGCGGTATCTATCATCTTTCGAACTTTTTTTGATGAATAAAAACTGCCAACCGCTCCTAAAGTACCAAGAATTGTCGATACAATTGCACTAACAACAGCAATTAATAAAGTATTCCAAACCGCCTTCATCAATTCTTTATTGTTAACTAAATCAACATATAATTGGAATGAAAATCCTGACCATATTCCAACTTGATCACTAGTTGTAAATGAAAAGCAAACAAGAAGTAAAATTGGTAAATACATAAGTAATAGAAAGAACCAAATAAATCCCTTTCCAAACCAGATGTAGCGTTTATTTTTCTTTTCTTCTTTTGAAAGTACATAATAAGGTTTTTCAACATAACTTAGTTCATCTTGATACTTTATCCTTAAATTCGCATTTAATAAAACAAAGAATAATGAGATTAAAAAACAAACAAAAATAGTTGATATAATAATCAAAAATGTACTCATATTTGCTTTAAGGCATAATTTAATAAGCAAAATAGAAATTAATACATCAAAAAATAATGCAGAAATGACTGATATTAATTTATTCTTTGCTAAAAATACACCAATAGAATTTTTAATATTCGCCATAATTCATTACCTCCTTATCTAAAAGTATGGTAATGAAGGATCCAATACTTACCATATTGACTCCTTTCCCTCGTCATCTTTTGAAAATTTACGAGAAATAGCCACGCTTAATAAAATTAATAAAAGCATAATTAATGCCATAAATGAACCAAAATTCCAATCGGATTGATTAAAATATAGGTCTATATAACTACCAAATAAAACCACATTATATTCAGAAAGTATATCAGAAATAACGTATGAAGAGATAGTTGGCATAAATACCATTGTCGCACCGGAAATAATTCCAGGCATAGTCATTGGAATAATAACTTTAATGAATGTTTGAAATGGATTTGCCCCTAAATCTTTTGAAGCTTCAATTTGACTTCGATCCATTTTTAACATTGTTGTATATAAAGGCAAAATTGTAAAAGGTAAATAGTTATAAACTAATCCAATAATCGTAGCAACCTCTGGATGAGCGCCACCAGAAAGACCAATCCAGTTTAATAAATCACGCGTTGCTCCAGTGCGAATAACAAAGTTTATCCACATTGGCATAATAAATAAAGTTAGCATAACTGCAGATTTATTAATTCTTTTATCAGCAAGAAAATACGCGATTGGATAGCCAATTAACAAACATAAAAAAGTATTAATAATTCCATAAGTTAAAGATATTGCTAAAACCGCTAAATTTGTTGAATCAGAAACAAATTTCACCAAGTTATTAAAGCTAAGATGTCCTGTAACTTTATCTGTAAAAGCATAATAAACAATTAAAAATAAAGGTGTGATTACAAAAAGAAGGAAAAATAAAATATACGGTAACGATAAATATTTCCGTTGAAATCTAAACTTCATAACGGCTTATATCCCCTTTTAATTTAATTTTCATTTTTGATGAATCAACTTTAATACTAACTCTATCAAACTCATTCCATGTCCATTCTGTATCGACAACAAAATCATCATCCTCTTCAGTACGAACAACCAATTGATAATGGTCACCTTTATAAACCATTTCAATAATTTCTCCAGTAATATTTCCTTCTTCTAAGTTATCGCTAATTTCAATCGATGCCATATCAATTTCAATTGTAACATCAGCATCTGTCAAATCATATTTTTGACCTTTTTTATCCACTAAATAACCTTCTTCATCTACATATGAATCTGGTACTAACGAAGTGACATCGCATTCCCAGGTTGCTTCTGCAAAACAAACTTCATTGAATTTATTAATGTATCCTTCAAAAACATTAGATGAAATAGCTCTCTTCATGATATGAATTAAATCAGGTTCAATACTTAATCCAACTTCAATACCAACAGGATAATGTTCGGTCGATTGAGCAAGAACTTCATTTTTTCCAACCATAATAACATATTGATAATGCATTCCCTTAAAAACACAGTTTGTTATTTTGCCATTAACAATTCCTTGATTAGAAGGTAAAAGTTTAACATCTTCAGGTCTTACGACAACATCAACTTTTTCATGAAGAGGGAAATTATCAACACAATCCCATACTTTACCTAAAAAACGAACCTTGTTGATTCCAAACATCGCGCCAACATAAATATTAGATTCGCCAATAAAATCAGCAACAAAGGCATTCGCAGGCTCATTATATATTCCTTCAGGTGTTCCTATTTGTTGAATTTGTCCATCTTTCATAATTACGATGGTATCCGACATTGTTAGAGCTTCTTCTTGATCATGAGTAACATAAATAAAAGTGATACCTAATTTACGATGCATCTCTTTTAATTCAATTTGCATTTCTTTTCTCATTTTTAAATCTAATGCCCCTAATGGTTCGTCTAAAAGAAGAATCTCAGGTTCATTCACAATTGCTCTTGCAATAGCAACACGTTGTTGTTGACCTCCAGAAAGAGTGGAAATATCACGAGATTCAAATTGTTCCAAATCAACAATTCTTAACGCTCTTACAACCTTTTCATCTATTTCTTGTTGAGTTAAATGAACCCATTTTTCACGTTCATTACCTCTTCTATCTTTAACAATCTTTTTTACTTTTTTTAATTTAAGACCAAAAGCAACATTATCATAGACATCAAGATGTGGAAATAAAGCATATCTTTGGAAGACTGTATTAACTGGTCTTTTGTATGGAGGAAGATTAGTAATATCTTGTCCATTCAATAAAATTTTTCCTTTTGTAGGTAGCTCAAAACCTGCGATCATCCTTAAAGTAGTAGTTTTACCACATCCAGAAGGTCCTAAGAATGTCACAAACTCGCCTTTTTTTACATACAAATTGAAGTTTTCAACCGCAGAAAAATCTTCATACTCTTTATTAACTCCAATAAGCTCAATAATAACATTTTCTTTTTTCATAACCATTACCCCACTTTATGATAGATTTGTGACTTTGTTTTTTAAACAAAGAATTTCCTATTCTAAACCCATTAAAAATGATAGAAATAAGGTCTCTTTTTCACGAGAAAATATTAAAGAAAAAGATAACAAAAATCAACACTTTTTTTAAAAAAAATATTTATCGATTTTTTTATAGTTTTTTTCAATGTTTTAAAAATTAAAAAAAAGTCCGATGACAAAAGACTTTTTTGCATTTTTTAACAACCATTTTTTATCGAAATATTTACAATTTTTTTTAGTTGTGATTTTTCCTTATTTTTGTTACAATATTTTAAACAAAAAAGGAGTGAAAAAAATGAAACTAAAATGTAAGCTTTTTTTCATAAGTATACTTTGTTTATCCCTATTCACTTCATGCAATAAAAGTAAATCAACTAAAGCTATTATTGAAAGAGAAGAAGGAATACAAACTGTAATTACAATAGACTCCTCAACATTCAAAGAAAAATTAAGTAATACGCAAAGCTTCATCTTATTTTTCTATCAAGAAACATGCTTATGTTCAAAAAAATCTAGAAAACTTTTAAATAATATCGTTAGTAAAAAGCAAATTAGAATTTATGAAATTAATCAAGAAGATTTTGAAAAGAATTTTACAAAAGACTTTGTTTATGAACTTGAAGAAATGGCATATGGATATCCTAAATTAACAATCTTTAATAATGGATACGATAAAAAAACATGTCAAACAATTAATATTGATAAACATTTCGGAAATGAAATTGATGCTCCAAACAACGAAGAGAGTATCAATACAGTTTTAGATTATATCGAAAAATATGCCTTTCTAAACTCACCTTTTTTTGAAGAGACAGATGAAAGCATAAAAGAAAAAATTAACAATAAAGAATCATTTTATTTGTATTTTAAGAGAAACAGTTGCTCTGATTGTAAAAAATTCAATTCTTTATTTTTAGATAAATGGATTATTAATAATAAAAATAACTACATCATATATACGATTGATGTTGATTTATATATGGATTCTGATCCAATTAAAAACGACTATGGATTTGAAAGAGTTCCAACTATTCAAAAGTATCAAAATGGTTCTTTAGTGGATATGGCAGTTATTTATAATGATGAATTCGAAGAAACAGAAGACAATAAATATAAAGTTATTGATGGCGGTTATTATGATGAATTTATCGGACAAATATTCGCCGACTATACCGATTATTATGAATCTGTAACGGATTTTTATATAACTAAGTTCTTAGAAATATTAAAGTAGACCCGGTTCGAGTCTACTTTTTATTTATAATTAATTAATACATACTTGATTAATGCATTTGATAATGACTTAGCAATTTCATAATGATTATTAGCAATAAATGTCGCTTCTTTTACATTATCATGAAATAATATTTCAATTAAGGCAACATTTGTAGCATTAATCGATTTAACTTCATGCAAATGATTCCCATTTTTTACACCTCTTTTTACTAAGTTAAAATCATTTACAAAGCCATCATATAAATCATTTGCAAATTGATAATCGCCCTTTGTAAACACTTCACAGCCTTCTCCTCCTCCGGCATTGGAATGAAAAGCAAGATGAATATCTCTCTTTTTAGAATTACTCTCTTTAATAGAGTTATCTAAAGATAATCCTTTTTCATTTAAATTACCTTCAACTTCTAAAAATGAATAATCTGATAATATATTAAACATTTCTCGAGCAATCTTTAACATATGCTCTGCTTCATTTCCTAAATCATTTGCGTATAAATTCCATGTTTGAACTGAAGGATTAAGATATACAGAAACCTTATTACTAAGCTCAATATCTTCTTTATTTATGAATCCTAATTCTTTATCATTTACAATATCACTATAAATAATTGGCGAAAATATTGCTTTGCTTTTATATCGATTGATAGATGATGAACTCAAAAATAACACATAAATAAAAATTGATATTTTAACTATTAATGTTTTAACTTTTACATTGCATAATTTCATATAATACCTCCCATTTTATTTATAAAAAGTATAACAGAACATTATTTATTTTTAATATTTTGCCATAAAAAGGAAAAGGCATCACTCAATGTGATGCCTATTTGTTATAACTTATTTATTACTAAATATGCATTAACTCCATCTGCTTCTAATGTTAGTGTTCCTGTAACAGTTATTAATCCTAAAGCAATTGTATTATTTTCATTTAATGTTCTAATTGTTTTATAAGTTACTACATATTTATTATCTTCTAATTTTGTATTAGTATTTGTTACATTAGTATCATTAATCAATAAACCCACAACTGCATCAACTGGAGCTTCCGCACTTACCATATATTCAATTTCATAAACTCCTGTTTCTGTTATTGTTATAACGCTATCAGCAACAGTAATTCCATTACTTTCAATCAAAGTTAAAGGAATCGTTCCAGTCTCCGTTTGCGTTACTGCAGTTTCATTTTGTAATGAAGCATAAAGAGCTTCTTTTATAGGAATAACAAAATCAAGAATGGCATTTGTTTCGGTCCCAACATTAGTAACTGAAGCTGTTTCTCCTGTTGTAACTGTTCCAATAGTAATTGTTGCCGCTTCTCCTGTTGCCCCTTGTGGAATAACAAAGTTTAAAATAGCATTTGTTGAAGTTCCAACATTTGTAACTGTCGCATCAGTACCTGCTTCTCCTGTTGTAACTGTTCCAATTGTTATTGTTCCTGCAGGACCAGTCGCACCTTGTGCTCCTGTAGGACCTCTTAAAGCATAACAGCCATTTCCATTATAAATGCAATTACTGCAATTCACTATTTATCAATCTCCCCTTCTAGTGACTACAATAAAATATGACTTTATACTATTTTGTTTCATAAACTTTCAATAAATAATTAAAAGAACTCATGATAATTATGCTTTTATCATAAGTTCTATTTTTAAATAGTATTAATTACTATGTTTTACTTCATCTTTAATTCGATTAGTTATTTCTTGGCATTTCTTATATAACTCTTCAACATCTTCATTTATGAAGAATTTCCCATTCTCATAAAGAATTCTACCATCAACCATGGTCATAATAACATTTTGTTTAGAACCACTATAAACAATATTTTTAGCAATATTATTAATTGGTTGCATATTAGGAAGATGCAAATCAATCATAATGATATCAGCAAGTTTATTCACATCCAAGACATCGGCATCATCTAATTTCATTGCCTTTGCTCCACCGACAGTGGCCATATGTAACACTTTTAATGAATCCATCGCACTAGCATCATTAGATAATAATTTTTGAAGTCCTGTAACTAAAAACATTTCTCTAAACATATCCAAGCAATTATTACTTGCCGGTCCATCAGTTCCAATTGCCAAATTTATATTATATTTAGTCATTTTCTCAATTGGCGCTATACCACTAGCAAGTTTTGTGTTTGATCCAGGACAAGTTATTATCGAAACTTTTCTTTTTTCCATAATTGCTAAATCTTCATCATTAACAACAACACAGTGATAACAACCCCCACCATAATTAAATAAACCTAAATCATCAAATAATTTTGTTGGAGTCTTTCCATATCTTTCTTTACATCCATCAACTTCAGAGATAGTTTCACTAGAATGTGTATATACCGGCTCTTTTAATTCATTAGCTAAACGAGATAATTCCTCTAAAATGGAATAGTCCGTTGTATATTCAGCATGAAATCCTAATCTATAAGTCACTCTAGAAGAAAGTTTATTTAAATTAACAAAATTATCTCTCATTATTTGAACTGATTCCGTAAAATTATTAACGCATCCTAAGATAACAGTTCTAAAGCCTGTATCAATTGCCGCTTTTGCAATCATCGCAGGTTGCATATACATATCAAAATTTGCGGTTATCCCACTTGTTAAATACTCAAGAATAGCTAATTTTGCTAATTCATAAATATCGTTAGGAGTTAATTTTTCTTCAGCAGGAAACACTTGGTCATATAACCAATCATGTAAAGAAAGATCATCAGCATAACTTCTTAAAAATGTCATTGCAGAATGAGTATGAGCATTTTTAAATCCTGGCATTAATAGATTACCTTTACAATCAATTACTCTATCAAAATTTTCATCGGTATCAATTGGTTCACCTACATAAGTAATACGATTATCACAAACATGCAATTCACCAAAATAAATATCCTCATTTTCTTTCATCGATAAAATTCTTGCATTTATAAATCTTATTTTCATACTAACTTTCCTTTCTAAAAAACATAATAGGGCGTTAATAAATAATTAAATTACTTAACAACCCTATTATAATTAATTTAATCTTTTTTTAGGCAATCGATTCTTTTTTTCTTATTAGAACTGAAGTAACTAAAGCAATAACACTAAAGAGCACAATAATATCTGTCGATGTTTTTGCACATCCTTTAGAAGAAGCTTTTTTAATTGAATTTGCATTAACTAATACTACTGATTGATTAAACTTTAACTTAATACTTCCTGTTACAACTTCCGGATTTTTAGCAATACCATTTTCATTAAATACAACTTTCCATTTTCCTTCAGGAAGATCAAATGTAGCAACTTCCGCCACATTATGAATAATAATCATATCACCATAAGTATCATTATCATTTTGTATACGATAGATAATCGATGTTTTATTGCTTGTATTATTATCATCAATAAAAGTTAGTTTTTCAGAGATTTCTTCTGCAGATGTTAACTTAAATGATTCATGTTCAGCACGGAATTTATATAAATCTTTATAGTAATTAAAGACATCATTATTTTCCGCTTTCAAATTCCAACGAACTTTATTAACACTATCTGGTGAACAATATGAATTATTATCATAAATTGTGCCAGAGCCAATTCCTTCTGCCTTTGGTTTAGAACGTAAGAATTCTTGACCTTCTTGAATAAATGGAATACCTTCTGAGAAGAAAACGATTGTATCTGCTTGCTTATTCATCATTCTAACTATTTCCCATTTTTCATCATACTTCCAAGAATTAGCATTTGTAGATAATCTTAATTTATCCCATAAAGTATTATTATCGTGACAGGAAACATAATTTATTGTTTGTGAAGCATCGTAAACATAATTAGATGCGGTCGCAAATCCTCGTTCAGTACCACCTGTAATTCCAAATTTAATGCCTCTATAGTAAGCATCGCTTTTAAAACTGATGCCATCAGCTTGAACGAATCCTGGAGTACTTGGTGAAGGAACTCTTCCAACAATACCATCACGTGTGTCATCGTTAAAATAGCCTACACCACCTGTAATATTATCATTTTCATCTTTACTAACAATATACTTAACTGTGGCTTTATTTGTACCTTCTCCATCGGCTAAAGCGCTTGTTCCACCTGTCCAAGGTTCACCATAAACAAGAGTTAATGGATCGATTTCTCTTAATTGATCGTAAACCATTTGCATTGTTGTTTTATCAATCAATTCCATTAAATCAAAACGATAACCAGACAAATTATATTCTGTATACAAGAATTCAGTTGAATCCAAAATAAACTTTCTTACCATCGGTCTTTCAGAAGCGATTTCATTACCACATCCAGAACCATTAGAAAATCCACCATCAGATGTCATACGATGATAATATCCTGGAACAATAAATTGGAAATTTGAATTTGATGAACGAGCTGTATGATTATAAACAACATCCATGTTAACTCTAATTCCTGCTTCAGTAAGCGCCATCATCATTTGTTTAAATTCCTTAATTCTAACAAATCCATCAAAAGGATTTGAAGAATATGAGCCTTCTAAACAATTGTAATTAAGTGGATCATATCCCCAGTTATAAGATGGTTCATCAACCGATTCATCAACAGTTGCTTGATCATAAAATGGCATAATTTGAATATTTGTAACACCTAATTCTTTTAAATGATCTAAACCCGTAGAATACTTAACACCATCTTCTTCATAATAAGTACCACTTTCAGATAATCCTAAGAATTTGCCACTATTAGCAGGGGTTCCACCCCAAGTTTCATCTTTAGTATAATCTCTAACATGCAATTCATAAATATTGGCATCAGAGCGTTTACTTATACTATCTGCGCGTTTTCCATATTCCCATCCTTCTGGATTGATTCGTTCAAAATCAACTATCATCCCTCTTATACCGTTAACACCACACGCCTTTGCATATGGATCAATAGTCTCATTTGTACCAGCTGAGTTAGTTACAGTATAAGTATAGTATTTACCATGATAATCAGCATTTGCTTCATAATACCAAACACCTTTATCACCTTTATTCATTTCAACACTTTTAATAATTTCATCACTTCCCCCATTATATGAAGAAGGAGTTCCAGAATTATATATATTTAAAACTACTTTTGTGGAGGTTGGAGCCCATAATTTAAATGTTGTTTTAGAATCATCTTCACTAACGATTGCCCCTAAATCATCACCTTCATAAGTAAATGCATTTTTAAATTCTTCAGTATCATATAATCCAGCAGTTCCAATTGTGGCAACATAAGTTTCATTATTAATTGTCACTTCAAATTGCAATAACTTAGTTAAATCAACATTATCTTGTAAAGTTACAATAATTTCTTCATTACTCTTATTAACACTAAAATCAGTAATCGTTTTTTCTTTATCATCTTCTAATACTTTAATGTTATCTTTAGTGAATGTTACATTACCTAAGAATACTTTTGCTTTTACTTTATTACTTGAAATCATATTTGCATTGCTAATTTGACCCGCTTTCGGAGCCACAGTCAATGCCTCATTTGCCCCATCGATTAAATAAGCATGAAATATTCCTTCTGGGCTTGTTTCAGGGACACTAACAATAATATCACCTGATTGTTTACTCCAATCTGGAAGTCGATAAATTAAGCCTACTTCTGTCGATTTAATATTATTACTTGTAAGACTTGTTAGCAAAATAGGATCTGTATAGCCTCCAAATTCATCTGTATTAACAAATGATTTGGCTTGGCCATTTCCATTAGGAGTTTTACTCCAAATCCATAAATCCCATTTGCTATAATCACCATCAGATCGATGATAGTGAACTTGAATAGAGTGTGTTTCTTGTTCTAGCGCACTTGCATTAACAACTCCAACATTATGTGTGAGGGCACAAAATACAAACGCCAAAGAAACAAAGAAAATATTTTTCTTTTTCATTTAAAAATTTCCTTTCCTTTTGATATTTTTATTTTATCAAAACTATTATCAAAATAAAAGCAATTACATTATTTTATATTTTCTTTTTTTTGATAAAAAATAAGCAAAAAAAGTAGAAAATATATTTTATTATAAATGAAATAAAATCCTATAAATTTTATGAAACAATTATGTATTTTATCAATTTTCTATTTATAGTACTTCTATATTTTTCTTTCTTGATTAATTTACAATTCTATCATTTAAAGAAAACTATAGATCCTCACAATATTTGACTTTTTTCCAGAATCTTTTTTCTTTATCAATCCTTTTTCAAGCAATGATTTTAAAATAGTATTGCATTTTGTTTTACTACAAGAAAGATATTGTTCTAATTCATACCTAAATATTTCTTTTTTTATTCTTATAAACTTTAAAGATTTCTCTTCATCTGATGACAAATTAGTTTCATCATCATGGGTTTCTATAGTCGTTTTTTTATCTAAAAAAATAGTTAAATTTTGTTCTATCTGGATTAAAGCTTTCCTAAATTATTGGTTTGCAATATCCAAATGTTTTTATTGCGTGCAATATTGTTTGCATTCCAGTGCCCGCTCTTTCACCAATTTTAATCAAACTAAATATTTTTAAAATTGTCTCATTTCTAGGATCGGTATTACCACCAGCAAACGCTTCTTCAACACTCATTCTCATACTACCAGGATTAGAAAACTCTATTCTATTTTTATACTTTTTAATTACAATCCCTCTTACACCATAATAATCAGCATTTGATAATGTATTGCATAAAGCCTCTCTTAAAGCTCTATGCATTGAGGTATCATCTACTCTTTGAACACCTTCTAATTTAAAAGGAATAAATAAATCTTGAACTAATTTATTATATACCTTAAAAAAGAAATCAAAAACATTCCCTCTCCAGTCACCAGATGAAGATTGTATTCTATCTATCCATCTTATTTCCGGTGTCTCTTCTCTATGATCTTGATAATCTAAAAAATAATGACTAAATTCATCATTAATTCGATATTCCTTGCCAAACATTAATAATCCGGCTCTTGTAAGATGTAATTGTCCATCCAAACCTTTTTTGGCAATTCCTAAATTAAGATAAAACTGATCATCTGACATAGTTAAAAAAATATGACTTGGATTTGATGCTTTTAACATTTGTTTATAACTCAAAATAGATTCTAATTTAAATCGTCCAATGAAAAATCTTCTAAGCATGTATTGTCAGTACTTTGATTACTTGAATCTTTAATCATCAAATCAATCTCAAATTTTGTACAATGATAATTCCCTTCATGATTTCTTCTATATGTTCCATTATATAAATTATTGTTAATATAAACAGGTCTTTCAAACCTAATTTGCTCTTCTTATTTTTATTAAAACAAAATCCCCTTGATATTTATCAATAAAAACATCCTTATCAACTAATATATTAATGCTTACCTTTTGAGTATTATTAATAACATTCCAAAAGCACTTTTGCAATTCAATTACTTCACTTTCTGTAAGATTTGCAGATTCAAAACATTACTTTTTAATTCATCAATTCCTAAAACAATAGTGCCTCCATTCGTATTTGCAAATGCACTATAACTTTCCCATAGTGAGTTAGGTAATCCACCTTTTGCTTTTTTAAATTCAACCAAATTGTTTGCTTTTAATTCTATAATATCCTTTTCAAGCATATTATCATTCCCTTTACAAAACGATTATATCAAGATAAATATACTTTTTAAGCTTAATTTGTTCGAACGCGGTCGAAAGTGTGCAAATGATTTATATGTTTATAATTCAGCTTTTTTTAACATAACTATCGAATAAGCTTCAATTGCTTCTTTTCTTCCAACTGCATCCATTTTTTCATTAGTTCCCGCTTTTAAAGAAATATTTTTAACATCTGTTTCAAGAAGAAAAGCAACTCTTTCTTTCATTTTTTCTATATAAGGAGCTAAATAAGGCACTTCTGCAGATATAAAAACATCAATATTGTTAATAATGTAACCTTGTTCTTTCATCATTTTTACAATTTCTATTATAAAATAAGAAGATTCTTTATTTTTAAATTCTTCATTTGTAGAAGGAAAATACTTTCCTAAATCCCCTAAAGCTAAAGCGCCAAGAATTGATTCGCCAATTGCGTGTAGAGCAACATCAGCGTCACTATGTCCATCTAATCCAAGTTCATAAGGAATTTCTATTCCACATAAAACTAATTTTCTACCTTTTATTAAAGGATGTATATCTTTTGAAAATCCTACTCTATACATATTAATTACCTAAACATTAAATCTAAAATGCATGATGTCGCCATCTTTAGCAACATACTCTTTTCCTTCAATACGAAGTTTTCCCGCTTCTTTGACCGCGGTCTCTGTTTTTAATTCAATAATATCATCATAATGATAAACTTCTGCTTTTATAAATCCTCTTTCAAAATCAGTATGTATAACCCCAGCACATTGAGGCGCTAACATACCAGTTTTAAATGTCCAAGCCCGGCACTCATCTTCACCGACTGTAAAAAATGTTGATAACCCTAACAAATGATAAGCACTTTGAATAACTAAATCTAAGCCAGATTCCTTTGCCCCAATTGCTTCTAAATACTCTTTCTTCTCTTCTAGTGGTAAACTTGAAAGTTGGAATTCAGTTTCACAAGATACTGGGATAGCAATCGCCTCTTCATTTGAAGCAATTTCTTTAACTTTCATAAAATATTGGCAATTATCAGGATTTGATAAATCTTCTTCTGAAACATTAGCGACATAAATAACCGGTTTTAATGTTAAAAGGAAGAAATTCTTTTTTGCATATTGTAAATCTTCTTTACTAAGTTTTACCGATCTTGCAGATAGTCCTTTTTCAAGCGCGGATTTAATTTCATGAAGAAGAGTTGTTTCATAAACAGATTCTTTATCTTTAGAAACTCGCGCTTTTGTTTCAACTTTACCTAATCTTTTATTAACAGATTCTAAATCCGCTAAAACGAGTTCCAAATTTATTATTTCAATATCACGAACAGGATCGACACTATTTTCAACATGAATAACTTCACTATTATCAAAACATCTAACAACATGTACAATTGCGTCACATTCTCTAATATTGGCTAAGAATTGATTACCTAATCCTTCACCTTTACTTGCACCCTTGACAAGTCCTGCAATATCATAAAATTCAAAAGTAGTATAAATAGTTTTTTTAGGATTAAACATTTTACTTAAGACATCTAATCGTGAATCAGGTACTGCAACAATACCGGTATTCGGCTTAATTGTGGCAAATGGATAATTCGCGGCTTCAACATTTGAATTAGTAATTGCATTAAACAAAGTTGATTTACCGACATTTGGTAATCCGACAATTCCTGCTTTATATGACATAATATATACACATCCTTTAACAACAATGAATAGTATAGCTTATTTTAACAAAATAAAAAAGCCGTAAAAACGACTTTCTTTGGTTCTTTATGCATTTAATTCTTTTAAATCTTACGAATGTTTGTCGCTCTTGGACCACGTTCTGATTCTTCGACATCGAATTCAACTGCTTCGCCTTGTTCTGCGGTCTTAAATCCTTCTGCAACGATTGAAGACCAATGGAAGAAAACGTCTTTTCCTTCTTCAGTACGAATGAATCCGAATCCTTTTTCAGAATTAAACATTTTAACTGTACCCTTCATAAACCAACCCGAAAACCTTTCTCAAATTATAAGAGTCATCTCTAAATTTGTAACTAAATATTAACATATCAAATATTAAATTTCTATATATTTTATTAAAAAATCAATTTTATTTTAACTTTTCTTTTATTTTTATGCTTTTTTTGGGAATCTTTATAAAAAATGCCACTAAAGATAACAAGATAATTTTTAGAAAAAAAGCAAAATCAAAAACCGGTTTAAATGGTAAATAAGATGATAATAAATCATTACATGAAACTAAATAAAATATACAGAACATTACCATTACTTGTATTATCGATAATATCCATAATATTATTTTTGTAATTTGTCTAACTTCTTGATATACTTTATCCCCAAATCCTAGTTTAGACATTAAATCGATATCTTTTTTTAATTCTTGCACATACAGATCTTGCACTATTTGTATTAGAATAATTGAAAACAATAAAAGCCATACAGAAAAGCATGTTAATCCAATATTTATTCCTTCCATCGTTTCATTAAATGTTTCCACTATCGTTAACGAAGGACTAGTAAATCTATAATTATTATAAAGAGATTCACATCTTTCTTTTATTTGCTTCATTTTTTCTTTTGATGAACATTTAAACATGACATTTTGTGGTTTTAAATATGATGAAGATATTTTTATTGTTTTATTTAAAAAAAAGTACATTGTTTCATAATCAATTTTAACCTCAATATTATCGCTTTCATAAACATCACTAATAAGCCATGAATCATAATAAAAACTTATAAAATCATAATATATCACTTTTAATAAATCTCCCTTTTTTAAATTCAAAGAATTCGCTAAAGGAAGACTAACTTTTATACCATCTAAGCATGGAGAAAAAGTAAATGAGTTTCTACTATTCGGCACTAAAATTGAATTAACATAAGCATTATCCAATTCTAAATAATCGCTATTAACACTCAATTGATTTTCTATTTGAAATATTTTTTCATCCGAAGACGCTATGCATAAATATCCTTCAAATCCATGAATAATATTATTATTTATTATTTTATATCCTTTTTCACTTCCATACAGAACTCCTTCAATATCTTTATTCGCCTCCAATATTTGCAATATATCAAAAGGACTAATATATTCATTATCCGTCACACTTATCATATAACGATAATACAATTCCCTTTTTTCTAATTCATCAAACAAATATAAATAATAAAGTCGATTATTATTAAAATAATATGTTTCATCATCATAAGTATAAATAACTGTTCTTTTTCTTAAAGTCCACGGAAATTCATTAGTTTCATACCATGAAAGTGTTTCTTTTAATTTCATTCTTTCAATAAAAAAATATCGATTAAAATTTGCGTTCGTATGATAAATCATTGGTTCACTACTTTCTTTTATTGCAGTCACTAAAAAAATTTCTTCATTTTCATAATTCCAATCAACATTTTTAGCATAAAATACTATTTTAACCTTATTATTCTTTATATAATCAGCAACAATATTAAATGTAGGATTAATTATTTCTAGAGCTTTTCCAAAAGATTTTATTAAGAATGGAGTTAAGCCTAATATTAATTCATCATTTGCGAGTGAATCAATTGAAGGCGAAACTTTACTCTTATGCAAATCTATTAATGTAAAATCATTAATTGAATTTAAATCAAATGCAGAAAGCATTGGATGAGTTGATGAGGAAACAATTCGGCAATCATGAAGATCAGGAAATAAAGCATTAAAATCATTTTCATAATATGTTCCTATATCCACAACCTTTTTTTCTTTATGAAAAATATTTTTTGCCGTTTCTAAAGATAACGAATCACGATGAATAACATAATCTTTTTTACTCTCCATCAAAAAAACTGATGGATCTGTTAGTCCGTTTAATGATTTATTAATTTCATTTCCAACACCATTTATTAATATATTACCTAGTCCGCCTACAAATATACCTAATGAAAGAAACATTGTAACTAAAAATGTTCTTAGTTTTTTATTATTCATTCTTTTTAACAAATAAGAAAATATAAATTTATACGGCCTTTTAAGTTTCAAATTATTGTTATCCATTGTAACCAATAGATTATTATCTTTTTTACTTTGCCTAATTAATTTTAATTTCCCATCTTCCATTTGATAAAGATAATCGCCATATCTATCAATTATTTGTTCTTCATGTGTCACCAAAATAATAAGACGATCAAAAGAAAGTGATTTTAATAATGAAATCACACTTTGAATATTTTCCCTATCTAACGCTGATGTCGGTTCATCCAACAAAAGTAATTTTGGTTTAAAAAACAACGCTCTTGCAAGAGCTACTCTTTGAGCTTCTCCTCCAGATAAATACTTAACAAGAGTGCTTGGTTCTTTATTAAGTTTAACTGTTTTCAAAAGATGACTTACATGAGCTCTTCCATATTGTTTTTTTATTCCTTCTCCCATCAACAAAATATTATCTTCTATTGATAATTCACTAATTAATGGATTATCTTGAAAAACAATTCCACATTTAATTAGTTTGTATTCTTCTTTTTTTCTTTCATTCATGTTTAAAAGATTATCATTATCAAAATAAATAGAACCAGATTCCGCGATTACATCGCCACGTATCACCTTTAAAAAAGTTGATTTTCCTGAACCGGATACTCCTTTTATTATTACTAAACCAGTCGATGGAAAAGTGACAGTAATATTATCTAATACTGGCCGTTCTTTATTATTAAACCTTACAGTTAAGTTATTAATATTCATTTTATTCCTCCCTAATCAAGTAATCGATATCGTGTTTAAAGGTGTATTTAAATACAATAAATGTGATTAAAGCAAATAATATTGATATAAGAATAAGAAAAATAAAAGTTAAAAATGGAAAACTTGATATATTTAATAGATTCTCCAACCCATAATTAACATTAATTATCGGATTGATAATTACACTTACCACAATAGAAACAATAATTGTAGAAACAAGTGAAAACAATCCTAAGATAAAAGATATTAGCATATATGCGATTGCCACTTCTTTTTTAGATGCCCCTAATGAAAAAACAATCCCAATATTTTTGGTATCCTCTATTAAATGAGTAAATGTTAAATAAGTAATTATACTTATTAGTAGAATAAAACATAAAATACAAATAAAGAATAATAATGAATCCACTACCTCTTGTATTGAATATAAAACCTCAAATATTTCTAAAGAAGATGATTCTAAAATATAATCATTACTAATTAATTTATTAAAAATATCCACTAATTTTTTAGCTTCATAAACATTATTTACAAACAGTTTTAAAGAATAACCTTTAACTCCACTTTCAAGTGAAGAAAATAATAAATAATCGTACCAAGTTATTACCTTGCCTTCATTAAGTGAATAATTATATAAATAATGGTTCTGTAAGTATGTAACTGCGCTTTTATAACTATAATATACAGTTGGAGTACTCATAAAAGAAAATTCATCAATTACACCAACAACATTTAATTTCTGTTTAAATTCAAAATAATCCTCCAAATACATGTTATTAATCGCATTAATTACCGATTTACTAATATTTGTTTCTAATATTTTATACCCCATTTCTTTAAAAAAAGCCCTATTAACAATTACCTCAGAAATGGTATTATTTAAATATCTTCCTTTTATTTTCATTTCTTTATTAATAGATTCAATTGGAATAAATCTTGCTGATATTTCTTTTTCTTCACTATAAAACACAATTTGTTCTGGAAAGAAAAAAGATATATCATAATTAACTTTTAAAGATGGTATATATTTGCATAGGCTTTCTCCTTCTTTTAAAGATGGGGCTTCTGTTTTAATTATTGATAAGCCTTCATTAGAAGAAGATAAGTTTCTTGACAAAGAAAAGTTATATCCATCGCCCCTTAAATAAATTTGTGATTGGTACGATTTTTGTAAACCATTACTAATAAATGAAAGTAAAAAAATCGTTAATAAGCCTAAAACAATTGCTATATATCCTTTTATATATCTTTTCTTTTGATATTTTATTATTGAGCGAGCATATTCTTCAACAAAACTAATACTCATAAATAACACCTTCTTTCAAAAGAAGTATTTTGTCAGCATATTGTTTAGCTAATAAAAGATTATGAGTAACCATAATTACTAGTTTTTCTTTTGATATATTTTTAAATACTTTCATCATATATTGCGTATTCTCACTATCTAATGCCCCGCTAGGTTCATCAAGAAGATAAAACGAAGGATTATTAATCATTGCCCTTAAAATAGCTATTCTTTGTTTTTCTCCTCCAGATAAAGTATTGATATTTTGATTTAAAAGTTTTTCTAAACCAAATTTTGTAAATAATTTATGTGCTCTTTTTTGGGCAATAGCCTTTTTATTTCCCCTAACAATTAAAGGAAAAGCAACATTTTCTAATGGCGATAAGCTTTCTAATAATTGATAATTTTGAAAAACAAAACCTATGTAATTATTACGAAATGAAGATATACTACGATCTTCATAATTTAATTCTTTACCCTTAAATAAATATGTTCCGCTCGTTTTTGAACATAACCCGGCAATTATTTTTAGAAGTGTTGATTTACCACATCCAGAACTTCCAACAATGACATAAAATCCATTATTTTGAAAATCAATACTTACATTTTTTAGAATACTAACTTTTTTATCACTTTTATAAAAATCTTTTTTTATTTTTTTTAATTCAATCAATACCATAAAAAAAACTCCCTACTTATATATAGGGAGCAAAATCAATAATTCCTAATTATTTTCCTCATTATTTGAAATAACTTTTTTTATTTTTGAATTAAAATCATATCTACTCATCATGATAACAGCGCCACAAGAGCAACATTTAATTTTAATATCTGCACCAACACGAATTATTTGAAATAATTTTGATCTTTCTTTACATGGATGTGGTTTTTTCATTTCCACAATATCATTTAATTTATATTCAATCATAAATTATTCTTCTTCCATTTTAACCGCAGATGGTACACGAGGAAGTCCAGGCATCGTTAATATTGAGCCAGTTAACGCAACTACAAATCCCGCACCTGCAGATAATTTAACTTCTCTAATGGTAATTTTAAATCCACGTGGAGCGCCTAAAACTTTAGGATCATCACTAAACGACTGCGGTGTTTTTGCCATACATACTGGTAATGAACCATATCCTAAAGAAACAATATTATTAATTTGTTCCTTTGCTAAATCCGTAAATACAACCTCTTCTGCACGATATACTTCTTTACAAACAATTTCCATCTTAGTCTCTAAAGGTAAATCTAACTGATAAAGAGGATGATAAGATGAAGTAGTTTTATTTAAAGTATCAACAACACATTTAGCAAGTTCAACAGAACCTTCTCCACCTTTTAAAAATCCATCTAAAAATCTAACTTCATATCCTTGTTGTTTGCACCATGAAGTAAGCGCAAGGACTTCTTCTTCATAATCATCAGCAAAATGATTAATAGCGACAACAACTGGTGTACCAAATTTTTGCATATTTTCAACATGTTGTTTTAAATTACATGTTCCATTCAATAATGCTTCAACATTTAATGAGGTTAATTTATCAACTTCTTGACCTCCATGCATTTTTAACGCTCTTATTGTAGCCACTACAACAACTAAATCAGGACTTAAATTACCTAATCGGCATTTAATATCCATAAATTTTTCCGCGCCTAAATCTGCGCCAAATCCCGCTTCTGTTACTACAATAGGGGCTAATTTTAACCCTAATTTTGTCGCTATTATAGAATTACATCCATGAGCAATATTAGCAAAAGGACCTCCATGAACTAAGCATGGATTTCCTTCTAAAGTTTGAACTAAATTTGGTTTTAATGCCTCTTTCATCAACTTCATAATCGCTTTAGAAATTCTTAAATCTTTAACTCTAATTGGTTTCTTATCAAATGTATATGCAACAATAATATTATTAACTTTATTAATAAAATCTGTTTCATTTTCACTTAAACATAAAATCGCCATTAATTCACTAGCAACCGTGATTACAAAATGATCTTCTCTAATAACACCATTATTTTTACCTCTAGCAACTTCAATATTTCTTAAAGCACGATCATTCATATCCATCGCTCTTGACCAAACAATATTATTAGGATCAATATTTAATTCATTACCTTGAAAAATATGATTATCAATAATTGCGGAAATTAAATTAATGGAAGAAGTTAATGCATGCATATCACCAGTAAAATGAAGATTAATATCCTCGCTAGGAATAATACGAGCTTTTCCTCCTCCAGTTGCTCCCCCTTTAATTCCAAAAACTGGACCTAAGGAAGGTTCTCTTAAAACAAGCATTGCTTTTTGACCAATTTTGGCTAAACCCTCTGCTAACGCAATAGAAGTTGTAGTTTTACCCTCACCTGCTTTAGTTGGAGTAATTGCGGTAACTAAAACTAATTTTCCATTTTCTTTATTTTTTAATTCATCCATTATTTCTAAATCAATTTTAGCTTTATATTTTCCATATGGCTCAATAAATTTTTCATCAATACCAGCCTTCTTAGCAATAAATTCAATTCTTTCCATTTTTATCACCTATATATTTCCTTTCGTAATATTTAATTTATGTTTCTATAATAAATAAAAATATATTAATTTAAAAATTTTTTTCTTTTAAAATAGTTTCAACATATTCATAAGCTTTACTATAATCTTCAAACCATATAACTGGTAATTGATGTCTAAAATATGTCATTTGCCTTTTAGCGTAATTTCTAGAATTTTGTTTTATTTTATTAATTGTCGATTCAATTGTTTCTTCCTTATTTAAATATGGAATCCATTCTTTATAACCGATAGCTTGAAATGCTTGTACAGAATCGGTATATTTCTTGAATAAATATCTTACTTCTTGTTCTAATCCCATATCAACCATTTCGTCAACGCGTGAATCAATCTTACTATAAAGGGTATCTCTATCCATATCAATTCCAATGAATAATGCATCATAAATCAATTTATGTTCTTGTTTTGCTTCTTGCTCACTTTTTTTATTTCCTGTAGCATAGTAGATTGTTAACGCTCTAATTACTCTTTTTCGATTATGAGGATGTATCTTACTAGCAGCTTCCTTATCAATTTCTAATAATTTTTGATATAATGCTTCATCATCAAAACTATCAAATATTGATGTATCAAATTCTTCATGTTCTTCAAAAGTAAAATCATATAAAGCCGCTTTTTGGTAGAGACCAGTTCCTCCAACAATAATTGGTAATTTTCCTCTTTTTAAAACATCTTCAATAATTTTTCTTACATCGAGCTGATAACGCATAACTGAATAATTCTCTTTAGGATTAACAAAATCAAATAAATGATGTTTAACTTTGTTTCTTTCATCTAAAGTTGGCTTTGCGGTACCAATATTAAATTCTTTATAAATTTGAAGAGAATCACCATTTATAATTTCTCCATTAAATTTTAAAGCGATTTCTAATGCTAATTTACTTTTTCCACTTGCGGTTGGTCCACAAATAACTAAAATCATATTCCTGTCCTCTTAAATAGCTTTTCTAATTGATATTTACTAAACTCTACAATTGTTGGTCTACCATGAGGACAACACGTTGGATTATCACATTTAAAAAGAGTATCGACAACATATTGCATTTCTTTTAAATCAAGATAATCATTTGCCCTAATCGATGCTTTACAACTCATTGTCGCAATTGCATGCGTTCTTAATTTATTAACATCAATTTTATCTCCATGAAGAGCTTGTTCTAAAAGAACATCAATATATTCCTTTTCGTCTTTTTCATCTAACCAAACAGGAACTTGCACAACTTTATAGGCATTTAAACCAAATGGTTCAAAACGAAGGCCTATTGCTTCTAACAAAGCTTCTTTTTCTTTAGTAAACATAGAAACATCACTTGGAGTAAGAGTTATCACTTGAGGAATCAAAGGTTCTCTAACTCGTAGTTCACTAGCAAATAACTTTTGAAATTTTTCATATTGAATTCTTTCATAAGCAGCATGTTGATCTACAATAAGAAATCCTCCATTATCATCTTCACATATTATATAAGTACGTTGTAATTGCGCAATAGCTTTGATAAATCTTTTTTTCTTTTCTATTTTTTCATCTTCTACTAAAAAAGTTTCTTCTTTTATATCTTCCTTAACTTCTTCTTTTTCTACTTTTTCTTCTTTAATTTCTTCTTTAAAGGTAAATATTGGTTGTAAAACAATTTCTTCCTTATAATCATCTTTTTGAGTTACTATCTCTTCTTTTTCTTTAATATCATCAAGTATTGACAATTGTTCCGGCTTAATATCTTTAACAACAGGAATAATTTTTTTACTCAAATCCGCAGTTGCAAAAGCTTGCTTTGCTCTTAAAGCTTCTGGAATAGCTTCTAAAAGTGTTAACCTAAGCTCTTCTTCTTTTGAAAATCTAACTTCTCTTTTTGAAGGATGAACATTAACATCCACTAAAGCACACTCAATATCTAAAGTTAAAATAACAAAAGGAAAACGACTTGGAGGTATAAAATCATGATATGCATCATTAATCGCCCCTTGAACTTTTGGCATATAAACATTACGTCCATTAAGTAAAGTTATCATATAATAACGACTTGACTTAGCAATTTCTGGTTCGCCTAAATAGCCATTAATTACATAATCATTTTTTTCAACTTTAAAAGGAATCATTCTTTTAGCAACTTCAAAGCCATATATTTGAGCAATAGTTTCTAATAAGTTACCTCTTCCACTAGTATGGAATTGTAATCTATCATCTATTAAAAACTTAAAAGAAACTTCTGGATGCGCTAAAGCAATTCTTGTCATTACTTCAATGCTTGAAGCATTTTCTGTATAATCTTTTTTTAAATATTTTAAGCGAACAGGTGTGTTATAAAACAATTCACAAACTTCAATTTGCGTTCCTTTTAAAAGAGGTGCATCGCTTATATCCATCTCTTCATTTTCTAAAACAATTTTAGTACCAACTCCTTCACCAGTTGAAGTGGTAAGATTAATTTTACTAACAGAAGCAATTGATGGTAATGCTTCTCCTCTAAATCCTAATGTTTTTATTCTAAATAAATCAAATGAAGACGTGATTTTTGAAGTAGCATGACGTTTAAATGCCAAAAGCGCATCTTCTCTTTCCATTCCATCACCATCATCAGAAACATAAATCGATGTTCTGCCACCATCTACTATTGAAACAGTGATTTTTTTTGCATGTGCATCAATACTATTTTCTACAAGTTCTTTAATAACGCTGCTAGGACGTTCAATAACTTCTCCAGCCGCAATCATATTAGCTAAGGTGGAATCTAAAACTTTAACTTTGCCCATGATATCACCTACTTCATCTTCTTTTTAAGATCATATAAATAGTTAAGAGCCTCTAAAGGAGTCATCGCTAAAGGATCAATATTTCTTACTTCTTTAATCCAAGCTTCTTCGCCTTCTTCTCGAGGTTTAATAACTTCTAATGATGTTTGGATATCACGATTTTCTAACGCTAATAATATTTCACTTGCTCTATCTAACAATAAATCTGGAAGCTTTGCTAAACGAGCAACATTTATACCATATGATTTGTTCATTGCCCCATCTTTAACTTGATATAAAAAAGTAATTTTATTATTATCTTCAGCAACGCAAACTTGAACATTTCTTAATGATGGTAATTCAGTTTCAAGAGATGTTAATTCATGATAGTGAGTGCTAAATAAAGTCTTAGCCTTAACACGAGAAACAATATATTCAATAATTGCCTGTGCAATAGCCATTCCATCAAATGTTGCAGTACCTCTTCCAATCTCATCAAAAATCAATAAAGATCTTTCAGTTGCGTGCCTTAAAGCATAATTTGCTTCATTCATCTCCACCATAAAAGTAGATTGTCCAGAAACCAAATCATCAGAAGCACCAATTCGAGTAAATATTTGATCAAATACCATCAAATTCGCTTCTGCTGCTGGAACATAACAACCAATCTGTGCGATTACAACAATTAAAGCTAATTCACGCATATATGTCGATTTACCACCCATATTTGGACCAGTAATCAATAAAACATCTTGAGATGATGGAAGATATACATCATTTGCGACAAAATGCTCTTTTTTCATAACTTTTTCAATTACTGGATGTCGACCTTTTTTAATATCTATAATTCGCTCATTATTAAAAGTTGGACGAACATAACCTTCATTCGCGCTAACTTCCGCAAGTGAAACAAGAACATCTAAAAATGCAATTTGATTAGCTAGACGTTGAATATTTTGTGTCACACCTTGAATAGTCTTTCTTATTTCTAAAAACAAGTCATATTCTAGTTTCATTCGCTTTTCATCAGCATTTAAAATAAGTGATTCTTTTTCTTTTAATTCTGCAGTTATAAAACGTTCACCATTAATTGTCGTTTGCTTACGCTCATAGCCCCATTCTTCTTGAACTAAATCCTTGCTTCCTTTGGAAATTTCAATATAATATCCAAAAACACGATTATAGCCAACTTTTAAAGTTTTAATTCCGGTTCGTTCTCTTTCTTTTGCCTCTAAAGAAGCAACCCAATTCTTACCTCCTGATGATAATTCAATCAGTTCATCAAGTTCTTGATTATAACCAGACTTGAAAATGCCACCTTCCTTAACACTAACAGGAGCATCTTCACTAATCGCCCTTTCAATTAAATCACATATATTTTCAAGAGAATCCATTTCTTTACTCATCTTATCAAAATTAGGATTTTCTAAATCTAATAAAATATCTTTTAAATGCGGAACTGCCTTTAAGGAATTCTTTAATTGTAATAGGTCTCTTCCATTTGCAGAGCCAAAACTAATTCTAGCAATAAGTCTTTCTAAATCGTAAACTTCATCTAACGCTACTTGAAGTTCTTGACGATTCATAAACTTATCAATTAAAGAAGCTATCATTGATTGACGAATTAATATTTCCTCTAAATCACAAGAAGGCTTTTGAATAAATTGTTTTAACAAACGCGCTCCCATCGCGGTCTTTGTTTGATCTAAAAGCCAAAACAAAGAGCCATATTTTTCATCACTTCTAATCGTTCTTGTTAATTCTAAGTTTAATCTAGAATAGGCGTCAATTTGTAAAGTTTTTACCGCTTTTATAACATGAACAGTTTGTAAATAATCTAAATTTCTTTTTTGAGTTCGCTTTAAATATGAAATAAGTCTTACAACCGCTTTCATTTGATATAAATCTTGAACTTCCGATAAAATATTCTCATATTCTAAACCAATTTCATCATCATCCTCATAAGAAATTAATAGCTTTCGTTTTGTAGTTAATTCTTCTAAAACAGAAGTTGAAAAAGAAGAAGATATAATAATCTCCCTTGTTAATAAATTATCCAGTTCACTAACTAATGAAACTAAATCTTTTTCAACATTCATAACATTAACTTCACCAGTAGAAATATCAGCAAAAGCAAGAACATAATTTAAATCAGTAATATCAACCGCAACAATATAATTATTATCATCAGAGGCTAAATCCATTCTTGCTCCAGGAGTAATTATTTGAACAACATCCCTTTCGACAATTCCTTTAGCTAAAGAAGGATCTTCTAGTTGTTCAACAATACCAACTTTATAACCACGGTTAATAAGCTTAGCAATATATGACTTAATTGCATGGTATGGAACACCACACATCGGTACTTTTTCATCTGCACCCGCACTCTTTCCAGTTAAAGTTAATTGTAATTCTTTACTCGCAGTTTTAGCATCTTCAAAAAACAGTTCATAAAAATCACCTAATCTAAATAGAATAAGTGTATCTGGATGTTTTTCTTTAATTGATAAATATTGCATCATCATTGGAGTATATTTAGGTTTCATGCTATCACCTCATTACTTGCATTTGTCTATGTTATGATAGCATAAATCCAAAAGGATTTATATATTTAATTTTTTGTAAACTTTATTTTTTAGATTCTAAATAATTTGGATTAACATTCATAACAATTTCTTCATCTAAATCACTATCATCAATGTCATCTTCTTTAGTATCTACGGTCACAATTGCTTCGGCAAAAACATCGATAATATATGAACTTTCAATTTTAATTTCAACAGTATTTTCATTAATTAAACTCATCCCAATTGCGGTAGGATATTTAACGACATGAACTTTAATATATTTTTCATCATTGAGCGTTTGAAGCTTTCTCCACGACATATTAACAGCTCCAAAAAAAGATACTGTTTCATTATAAACACATGTTTTCTGATCATTGTCTGTTGCATACCATAATTGAATATCATAACTACCATTAACAACTACATTTTTTTTGCTTTCTTCCGGATTACATTGATGATTAATAATCCAACATCCTAATGTTTTAGATGAAGATTCAGGCAGAACTAAAGTTTTTACTTCTAAAGAATCATATTTACCTTTCCCAATAAGCGTTTTAACAATAATTTCTCTAAACAAAAAAATCACCTCATTTCAATATATGAAACAAGGTGAAAATTTATTTTTCAATAATCTTTTTAATTTCCATTAATATATTATAAACATTTTCTTTTACAATTTCAAAATTTTGAATTAATGGATGTTCTGTATATTTTTTTAATAATAATTCATATTCTTCTTTAGCTTTAAAATATTTGTCATCTAAATCGATATTTAAAGTCATTTCTTGCTTTAATAAAGTTATTTTTTCTTTAATTAAAACAAGTTCTGCATTGTTATCAATTTCACTTTTTAGCTTAAAATATGTTTTTACTTCTTCTAAAGAAAACAATTCATTTTTTAAATCTTCTAATGCTTGATCAAAATCATTCATTAACAATTTCTCCAATCATGGAATATAAATGAGATTCAATGATTTTCACTTTTACGATTGTTCCCACCAAAGAATTATCTCCTTTAAAATGAACAAGTTTATTAGTTTCAGTATAACCTGATAAAACTTCTTTATTTCTTTTTGAAGCACCTTCCACTAATACGCTATAAACATTACCAATCATTGCTTCCGCCTTTTTTATTGCTTCTTCTTCTACTACTTCAACGAGGCGATCAAAACGAGCATGCTTTGTTTCATCACTAACTTCATCTTCCATCATTGCCGCTGGTGTTCCAATACGTGGAGAATAAATAAATGTAAATGCACTATCATATCCTACCTCACGAACAATTTTAAGTGTATCTTCAAATTGCTCATCAGTTTCATTTGGAAATCCGACAATAATATCAGTAGATAACGCTAATCCCTTTATTTTAGCTCTCATCTTTTTAACTAATTCAATATATTGTGATGAAGTATATCTTCTTCCCATTCTTCGAAGAACTTCATCATTTCCAGATTGAACCGGAAGATGAATGAATGGAAGAATAGAATCATACTTAGCAATAACATCGATCATTTCATCACTAAAATCCCAAGGATGAGATGTCATAAACTTAATTCTAGGTACACCTAGTTTAGCAGCTTGCTCTAAAAGTGTGGCAAAATTTACTCCATTTGGTAAATCTTTACCATAGGCATTAACATTTTGTCCTAAATAAGTGATTTCTAAATAACCTTGAGATAATAACTCTTTTGTCTCATTTAAAATATCATCTAACTCTCTGCTTCTTTGTTTTCCTCTTGTATAAGGAACGATGCAGTATGTACAAAATTTATCACAACCATACATAATATTAACATATGCTTTTTTCTTATCTAAGCGAACCGATGGAGTGTTTTCAATTACTTCTCCAGTTTTTGATTCAACGGCAATAACTCGTTTTTGTTCACGATAAATAATCTCAAGATAATCAAGTATTTGATGAATGTTATGAGTTCCAAACAAAAGATCAACATGTCGATAAGTTTTTTCAATCGTATCAACTATATGAGGCTCTTGAATCATACAACCACCAAGAGCAATAATAAGATCTTTCTTTTTATTCTTAAGACCTTTTAATTGACCAATTTCCCCATATACACGATCTTCAGCATTTTCTCTTACTGCACATGTATTTAAAATAACAAGGTCAGCATCATTAATATCGCTTGCGCATTCATAACCTGCAAGTTCAAGAATACCTTTCATTGTTTCTTCATCACGAACATTAGCTTGACAGCCATATGTACGAATAAAATACTTCTTACCTTGAACAATGTTTCTTAAAAAAGTTGAAACAATAATTTCATCTCTTTTAATCATTGTTGATTCATTTTTATTACGATACCTAGCATCTTTTAATGATGGTCTACTTTTAATAATGCAACCTTTCATACTACTTACCTACTTTCTACATAGTTTTCTTTTTTATCTTTAATCTAATTGCGGTTTTAATTTCCCCATTGATTTTTATCTCTTGAAAATTAGGAATAATTTCAATGTCTTCACCTAAAGGTGTTAAATAACCTCTTAATACAATAATTGATTTTATGGCTTGATTCAAGGCTCCTGCACCAATAGTTTGAACATCTATACTATTTTGTTCTTTTAAAATATTAGATAAAGAACCCGCAACTGCACTAACACTAGACTCTGTTTTTACTTTAACAATTTTAATCATATTATTTACCCTCTTAATCAATTTATGATTAGAAGATATTAAATATGTTCATCAAATAATGTAATCGATTTAATTGATAACGCTGTTCCATTGTTCTCATCAACATCAATTACAACAGCGTTTAAAACGCTTCCTTTTTCACTTTCTATTTCATAACGTATTTTTTCTTTATTCCAAAGACGACCAATAACCACTTCTTTTTTAGCTCCTAAAATCCCATTATATGGGCCACACATTCCAACATCACACATGAATGCTGTTCCATTATTCAATATTCTTTCATCATGTGTTTGAACGTGAGTATGCGTACCAATAACCGCAGTTACTTGACCATCAAACGCCCACGCTAAAGCTTGTTTTTCTCCAGTTGCTTCTGCATGGAAATCAACAATATGAATATCCGCTTTTTCTTCATTATCAATAATCTCTTTTAACGAGTCAAAAGGATTATTAACTTCTTCAAGCATAAATGCTTCCCCTAATAAATTGGTAATTCTTATACGAATATCGCCAACTTCATAAATTGCAGTACCAACTCCACCAAATTCATTTATTAAATTATAAGGTCTAATAAGATAATCTGCTCCATTAATAAACTCATTAATTTCACTTTTTGAATTATAGTGATTTCCTAGAGTGAGGACATCAATACCCGCTTTCAAAAGTTGATTATAATGATTTTCAATTAAGCCTTTACCATGAGTGGCATTTTCTCCATTAGCTATAACAAAATCAATGCCATATTTTTTAATTAAAGAAGGCAAATTATTCATAACTATTGTTCGACCACTTTTACCAACAATATCACCAATAAATAATATTTTCATTAAATATTTCCTCCTTTTAAAAGTAAATAGGACCGAAGCGGCCCTATTTAATTATTTTGCTAATTCAACTGCCCGCATTTCACGAATAACCGAAACTTTAATTTGACCAGGATAAGTCATCTCTGTTTCTATTTTTTCACGAATTTCACGTGCTAATTTAAATGCACCTAAGTCATCAATTTTTTCTGGAACGACCATTATACGAACTTCACGACCCGATTGCATTGCAAAGCATTGACTTACACCTTCATATGATTTACAAATTGTCTCTAATTGTTCAATTCTCTTAACATAATTTTCTAAAGTCTCAGATCTTGCTCCAGGTCTTGCTGCTGATAACGTATCCGCCGCTGCAACTAAAGTTGAAATAATAAATTTAGCATCTACATCTCCATGATGTGATTCAATTGCATTAATAACAACTTCTGGTTCACCATATTTTTTAGCTAATCTTACACCAATTTCAATATGATTTCCATCAAGTTCAAAATCTGCAGCCTTTCCAATATCATGTAACAATCCAGCACGTTTTGCTAGGTTTTGATCTAGTCCTAACTCAGCAGCCATAATTCCACATAAATAAGCAACTTCGATTGAATGGTCTAATGCATTTTGACCATAACTGGTACGATATTTTAAACGTCCGACATAATCAAGTAATTCTTTATTAATTCTTGGAAGACCAAGTTTAAACGCCACTTCTTGACCAGTTTTACGAACTGATTCATTAACTTCTTGACGACATTTTTCAACAACTTCTTCAATTCTTCCAGGTTGAATACGTCCATCTTTAATTAACAATTCCAAAGCGCGACGAGCAATCTCTCTTCTAATTGGGTCAAAGCATGAAACTGTAATAACTTCAGGCGTATCATCAATTAATAAATCAACTCCTAATAATTGTTCTAAAGTACGAATATTACGTCCTTCTCTTCCAATAATTCTTCCTTTCATTTCATCGCTTGGTAAAGCAACAACTGAAACAGTTCTTTCTGTAGTAACCTCTTGAGAATATTTTGAAATTGCTAAAGATAATATTTCTCTAGCGCTAGTATCCGCAGCATCACGCGCTTCTTCTTCCTTGTTTTTGATATAAGCTGCAAGTTCACGTGATAATTTTGCTTCAACACGTTTAAATATTTCTTCACGTGCTTCATTAACTGACATATTAGAAACTTTTTCTAATTCAGCAATAATTGAATCAATTTTCTCTTGAAGAAGTTGTTCTTTATGTTCAAGTTCTTTCATTCGTTTTGATAAAGCTTCACTTTTTTCTTCTAAAGTATTTTCTTTGGCTAACAATGCCAAATCACGTCTTTCAATTCCTTGCTCGCGTTGTAACAATTTATTTTCCGACGCTGCTAATTCACCTTTTTTCTCTTTAATCTCCTTTTCTGCTTCAATTTTCATTTCATAAGCGGTTTGCTTTGCATCCAATTGTGCAGTCTTAATAATATGATCTGCTTTAGTTTCGGCTTCTTTTAGCAATTTATCACTTTTCTTTTGAGCTTGTTTGAAATTAAAAAACGGAACAAATAGTGTTGCAATAATTCCTAATCCGATACCCAAAATGATAAATATAATAAATAAACCTGGATCAATGTTAAATAAAATCATTTTGTTTCCCCTTTCATTATGTTTAAACGACAAAAAAGTCGGTTTTTACCGCCTTAAAGTAAAGGAACTACATTACCATAAGGCATAGTTATCCCTGTAGGTTTTAATTATTCATCCAAAATTTTATGTTATAAGTCTTTTTGACTTTAAAAAGAAAATGGAATCTATATACAAGGTAATGTGTTTACCACACACAATTAGTATAGCAAATAAAAAAGTCTTATAAAAGAAAAAAATAAAAAAAAGAGGGTATATTTCAACCCACTTATTTATCTTGCTCAGTAGCCTCGATATTTTTATTCAATAAAGAATTTCTAATACTTGAATATACTTCATCAAACACTTCTTTATTATCCATTAAATATTTTTTAGCATTTTCTCGACCTTGTCCCATTCTTTCACCATTTAGTTCATACCAAGAACCCGATTTTTTAATTATACCTAGTTCTACACCTAAATCGATAACCTCACCATAACGAGAAATGCCTTCTCCATAAATAATGTCGACTTTACATGTTTTAAATGGTGGCGCAACTTTATTCTTAACAATCTTTAAAGCAACAGTATTACCAATAATATCCGCACCTTCTTTAATAACTTCAGAACGACGAATATCAATTCTAACAGAAGCATAGAACTTCAAAGCTCTACCTCCAGTTGTAGTTTCAGGATTACCATACATAACGCCAACTTTTTCTCTTAATTGGTTAATAAAGATAACTGTACAAAGCGATTTATTAAGAACACCCGCTAGTTTGCGCATTGCTTTAGACATTAATCGAGCTTGTAAACCAACTTGATTATCACTCATAACTCCTTCAATTTCCGCTTGTGGAACCAAAGCCGCTACAGAGTCAACAACAATAATATCAATTGCGTTTGATTTAGCTAATAACTCAACAATTTCTAATGCTTGTTCACCATTATCAGGTTGAGAAAGAATTAATTCATCAACATTAACCCCTAATCTTTTTGCATAAACTGGGTCAATCGCGTGTTCAGCATCAACAAAGGCCGCTCTTCCACCCTTAGCTTGACATTCAGCAATTGCGTGTAAAGCAAATGTTGTTTTTCCTGATGACTCTGGTCCAAATATTTCAATAATTCTTCCTTTTGGATATCCGCCAATTCCTAACGCGTTGTCTAATAAAATTGAACCTGTCGGAATCGAATCAACATCAACTGTTGGTCGGTCTCCTAATTTCATGATTGAACCTTTACCATAAATCTTTTCAATACTTCTTAAAGCTTCGTCTAAGGCTTCTTCTTTTGTTTTAACTTTCTCTTGTGCCATATCAAATCACTCCCTAATATATATTTCGCTTTGTTTTTTATTTTTCCTAGTTTTTTCTAATTATTTCCATCACTAATTCCATTGCTTTAAGTGATGCTTCTTCTCTAATTCTATTTCGATCCATATTGTCCATTTGCACTTCATAAATATTTGTGCTCTTTTCAGTGGCGATACCAATAAACAACCTTCCTACAGGTAACTTATCTAACGCAGTAGGACCAGCATTACCTGTAAAAGAAACACAAATATCAACATCAAGTTTTCTTTTACCTCTTAATGCCATTTCTTTAGCTATTTCTTTTGAAACCACTCCATGCAATTTAACATCCTCGCTATCAATATCAAGCAATAACGTTTTAACATCTGTTTGATAAGTAACAAGGCTACCTCTTAAAACACTAGAAGCGCCTGGAACACTAGCAATTAAAGAAGAAAACAATCCTGCAGTAAATGATTCTACCGAACCAATTGTTAATTTTCTTTCTTTTAAAAAAGATACAAATTTTTGTTCAATCATCACTTATCACCTTTAAATATTTGTCTATTCTTATATAAATAAATCACACATGATACAACTGAAGCAACCGATGCTATATAACATAAAATATTCGTAACATTAACATTCCATCCAAAATAAACAAAAGGCCAGTTATTTAATAATACAAATGTTAAGGCAACCATTTGAAGTACAGTTTTAATTTTACCCGACCATCCTGCCGCCATAACTTGTTGTTGTTCCATTGCTAACAATCTAATCGCATCTACAATCAAATCACGACTGATCATAATTATTACTACAAGCATTGGAACTCCAGTTTCACCTATAAAACCAAAGCCATAAGTTGACATTGGAAGCGCATGGAATATTAAAACACAATCAACAAGTAATTTATCCGCAATCGGATCCATAAACTTTCCATAATTAGTAACAAGATTATACTTCCTTGCTAAATGTCCATCTAAGAAATCAGAAAAGCTTGCTATTAAAAATAAAGTGCAAATAATAATATCAAACAAAGTTAATTGCCAATTATTCTTAGAAGCAATAATAGGATTAGCAATATCAGTAACTCCAGTTATAACTAACAAAACTAATATTACTCCAACCATTACCATTCTAAAAGTGGTTATTTTATTAGGTAAATTCATAATGTTAAACTCCTTATTAATGAGTATCGATCCTGTAAGCCATGTTTTGTCTAGGATAATTATTTATCTATGCAATACTGCATGTTAGTTAAGATTCGTTTCTCTTTTCTAACTTCCTCTACCAAATTTGAGTTTCTCGCTTGAGGGGTTTACCGCGTTCCACTTTATTGTTTCCAATAAACTACGTCACTGTGGCACTTTATAGATTTAAACCATATCAATAATGACTTAGGTATCAATCCGCCGTTATATGCTCCCACATACCTAGCGTTATTTTTTCCGCTAGCACAAACACTACTACCATCACAGATAGTGCGAGCATGGACTTTCCTCTAATGCTATATAGCACCAGCAATTATCCAGATCGAATTCTTATTTTTTAATTTTAGTTATATCGATTGTTTTTCGATACATTTTTGAACGTATCTCAACAGGATCACCGCCAAGTTCCACTAATTTCTTCTCTAACTCTTCTATATAAATTAAAGAATCTAATGCAGAACCCGTATCTCTTTTAGTTCCTAGAGCCCGTTCAACACGATTTTTTTGGAAAGATAATTCAGTCTCAATTTCAATTCTTGTGTCTTCTAATTCTTTTACTTTATTTTCTAAAGTACTTATTTTTTCTTTTAAAACACTAATCGAATTTTCTTTTAATGAAAGCTGTTCCTTAAGTAAACTAAGTTCACTAACAAGTTTATCTATTTGTTGATAATCATCTATTATTTCATCAAGAACTTGATCAACTTCTAATGGTTCATAGCCTTTTTCAACACCACTAAACTCAATTTTAGCAATTTCTTTAGCATTATACTTAAGTCCCATGTTTTTTCTCCTTCCATTGTTTTAATTATAGACTAATTTATATTTATAAGCAAGAAAAAAGGGCGATAACAAATACGTTATCAAGCCCTTTAAATGATATTAATTATGCAATTGTAATTGACTTTGCATAAGCAGCAAAGGAATCAACATTCTTAATTGAAAGTAATCCAGTTTGTGCTGTTTCTAAGCTGATGGTATATGTGTACTCATAAATTGTGTATGTGCCACTTTTGAATGTTGTGTCAGTTCTATTTGCGTTCACATCACTTGTACTTGGGCCTTCTAATGCCACTCCATTAATAGAAATTTCAAATAATGTATCTTTCCAATCATATGAAGACCATACAACAAGAGTTACAGATTTAATCGTTCCATTATAAGTAATATAACCCTCACTCGCTTTAAATTGAATAAATGTTTCATTATTGTATCGAATATTATTTCCAATTAAAACATTTGATGTTGTGATTGTAATATCATCAAAAGTATGATCACCATTATATGATGAATATCCTGAACCTGTTGTATCATTTTTTTCAATTTTATCAGGAGTAATGGTAAAACCTGTAACTGGATCTGGTGTTGGATCAGCAGCGGTAATTGTAATCTTACCTGTTTCATAATTGAAGCTAATATTATAAGTTCCAGATACTTTAGTAACGATATTACCATTATTTTGTCCATCGCCATTTTGTCCTTCTTCAAATGCGCCTTCTGGTGCACTTTCAATTGCGGAGTAGCCCCATGAAGCTTTCCAATCTTCATCTGCTCTTAATTTCCAAGTGAAGCCTTCTTCTAATGTAGCATTTTCGATTGTCCATGTTACTTTATCTTCAGAGGTTAAGTAATATGTATCTGCCCAATCATTACCTGTGCCTCCAATAACAGAAACTTTATTAATACCTTTAGCATCTAAATTTTCTAAAATTGTTAATACGATTTCGCCATTTGGACTATAATCGCTTTCCATTGTGTAAGTTACTTTAAGCTTAGCGTTAAATAAGACACCAATATTTTTACTATCTTGTTCTGTAATAGCGTCTGATTTATTTATTTCATTACCATCTGCACCAATAACTTTGGATACAAGATCAAATCCATAATCATCAACCCAACCATCTGACACTAAACCATCTGTAGATTTAATAAGTCTAAATTTTTCATCCTTATAAATTGCATTAATTGTATACTCATAAACATTCTTTTCATTCTCTGTATCTGAGTTGTGAGTAAGTGTACGATCCGCTGGTACTTCAGCACCTGCGCCACCATCCCAATCTCCGTCTTCAAATGAACCTACAATGTAGAAGACATCTGTTGAAGCAGCAAAATTTTGTTTGTACCAAGCATAAAGGTCATAATCTTCATTGATTGGTGTGTCGAAACTAAATTTTGTTTCATCATTACGAACACTACGACTGGTGTACCATCCTACGAATGTGTAATCAGTTTTTGCATCTGGGACATATTCTGGACATTTTTCGCCCGCTTTAACTGTTTCGGTTTTTAATTTTTCATTACCATTATAGAATGTAACAGTATATGTTTCATTACTACCTTCGCCATTGCCACCATTGCCGCCACAGCCAACAAGGATGCCAGCACTTAGCATTAAACCCAATGTACATGCTAAGATTTTTTTACTATTTTTCATGATATTGTTTTCCTCCTTGTGAAATAATAGCTTATGTCTATATTCTAATATCCGTTAAAAATAATGTCAATTAAATTAATAAAAATCAAATATCAAATAAAAAATGCTTTTTTCTAAAGAAAAAAAGTTATGCTTACGCCATATTTTCATCATAGTCATAAACATAGCATTTAATTTAAAAAATACTCTTATTACAACAAACTAATTCTATTGACATTTAACAATATCAATTATCTCTTTTGTACTTGAAACTATATAATCAGCGTTATTTTCTTTTAAATCATTAAAAGTTCTAAAGCCCCATAAAACGCCTATTTTCTTTACTCCTCCATTATTAGCGGTTTTCATATCTACATCAGAATCACCAACAAACAAACATTTATCTTTTGATGTATCTAAACATTTAATCAATTCAAATAAAGATGTCGGATCGGGTTTAATAGGCACTCCTTCCCTTTGTCCTAGGATAACATCAAACTTATCTAAACCAAAATAATGATCTACCACTCGTAAAGTATCTTGATGTGGTTTATTTGAAAGTAACCCTATCTTAATGCCCATTCTCTTTAATTCTACAAGCATATCTATTATTCCTTCATAAGGATGAGTTTTAATAGATTGTCTAACTTCATATTCTTTCATGTAAGTTTTTCTAATTTCTTCAAAAGCTTCACTTGTATATAACTGATTACCTAAAGCTCTTTCAACCATTATCTTAACGCCACTTCCAACAAACGCTTTTGTCTCTTCACTTGTATACGTTTTATATCCTTCATTACTAAGCGCAATATTCAATGAATCACAAATATCATCAATTGTATTTAATAATGTTCCATCTAAATCAAATATTATTGCGTTAATCATCTCAAAATCACCTCAACTTTCATAAGTTAACATAAAAAAAGCGGTCATTTCAACAAAATTCAATCAAAATTACAAAATATAAGCTTTTTACTCTTTACTTTTATCTAAAACTCCGATAAAATATTTTCGCTGTTGATGGCGACATTGGTGAAGTGGTTAACACATCTGGCTGTGAACCAGACACTCGTCAGTTCGATTCTGATATGTCGCCCCATTTTGTTAGTTTAGTCCGATTCTATCGGGCTTTTTTTATACCTTGCTATTTCAAATGATACAATTTTGATACATAAGGTAAACGGTGTAAGCGTCAAAAATCTCCAGAATAGACAAAGAAGTTCGAATCTTAAATAATTAATCCAGGAGGTTCGAATATGGAATGTAATAAATATTTAGAAGAATTTAAAAAAGTAAAGCAATATCTAAATTAAAAAATGAAAAAAATACATATTATAAATTATAAAAAATGCGATTTTCGCCTAAAACGGAATTTAATTATCTAATTGAGCTAAATATACTTATTAGCTTTTTCATAATAAAAGTTATCTCTTTTCGACTTTTTTTCTATTTCCTTAAATGATAAAATTTAAACGGTGATAATAATGAACATATTTAATTTTTTAACTCCAAAAAATAAAACTCAATACTTACAATACAATTCAACAATCAGACAAGCTTTAGAAAAAATAGATTATTATAAATTTACAACTATTCCTTTAATCGATACAGAAGGCAAGTTTATAACTACCTTATCTGAAGGAGATATACTGCGTTACATAAAAAGCGATTGCAATTTTAATATCGCAAAGGCGGAATCTCAAACGATTGATAAAATTGAAAAATATCGTCCTTATCAAGCTTTGACAATCAATACATCAATTGAAACAATCATTAGATTATCGCTTCAACAAAACTTCATTCCTATTGTTGATGATCGAGGAATATTTATTGGAATAATAAAGCGCAAAGTTATCATCGATTACCTTTATGAAAATAACCATATCATCAATAAAAAAGATAATTAAGAGGGAATTTTATGAAAAACATTTATATTGTATGTCATATGGTTGTTTCTATTGATAGCAAAGTGACCGGAAACTTTCTAAATAACAACCACATAAATGAATCATTAAATTATTATTATAAAATACATCGGGACTATAATTTTGATGCTTTTGCTTGTGGAAGAATTACCATGGAAGATAGTTTTACCAAAGGCTATACACCTGATTTATCAAAATATGTTGATTCCAATATTAATTACGATGATTATATTGCTGTTCATACATCTAAAAAATATGCAATTGCATTTGATAGAAAAGGTAGATTAGGTTGGAAAGATGGCACTATATACGATGAAGATGAAGGATATAATGATCGTCATATAATTGAAGTTCTTACAAAACAAGCTAGTCTTCCTTACTTAGCCTATTTAAGAACCATCAGCGTATCATATATCATTGCAGGAGAAAATGATTTAAATCTTAAACTGGCTTTACATAAGCTTCATTCGTTATTTAATATAAATACAATTTTATTAGAGGGCGGAAGCATTATAAACGGAGCATTTATGGAAGACAATTTAATTGATGAATTAAGTCTAGTTATTGCTCCAATATGTGGAGAAACTACTGATAAACCTTTATTTTATAAAAGCTTTGAAACATGCTATAATCTAACCAATATAAAAAAATTAGGAGACAATACAATCCACTTAATATATAAGAAGTAAATAATTATAAATTACCAATTATTTTTTTGGTTTCAATTAAAATTGGTAATTCTCTTCTTTTAACAAGTAAAGAAACACCATCAGATGGCATTAGCGTAAATAAATCAATTGCAGTTTCTATATCAACCCACATAACTTCTGTAATCATTATAGATTCATATGGTTCTAAATGTTGATGAGCAATTCTATCCACTTCTAATAAGTAATAATTATTAATATTTCTTCTATTAATTGAATTATAAAAATCCTCAACAACTCCTAATTTAATAACTATATGGCTAATAACTCCTATTTCTTCATGAATTTCCCTAATTACGCCTTGTTCTGGCGTTTCATTTTCATTTAATCCACCTCCAGGAAGTTCGTAATAATCATATTTTCCAAATATATCATCTCTAATCACATGCAGAATCGCCACTTTTTTACTTTTATCTATAACTACACCACGAGAAATTAATCGAGTATGATTTATTTCTTGTTTTTCATATTGATCGTCTTCTAAATATATATTAATCATACAAAACTCCGTCATTTTTTAATAATCTATATTAACTTCTAATTCGATTGGACAATGGTCACTACCATAGATATCATTATGAATACGCGAATCAATTATTTTATTTTTTATATCATCACTAACAATAAAATAATCAATTCTCCAACCAGCATTTCTTGCCCGAGCATTAAAGCGATAACTCCACCAGGAATATTTGATTTCTGTAGGATATAAATATCGATAAGTATCAATAAATCCACTACTTAAAAGAGTTGTCATTTTATTTCTTTCTTGGTCGGTAAATCCAGCATTAAAGTGATTTTCTTTTGGATTTTTAATATCTATTTCATTATGAGCAACATTTAAGTCGCCTCCATATATAACTGGTTTTTTTGCCTTTAAAGATATAAGATACTTTAACATATCTTCTTCAAATTCCATTCGATAATCCATTCTTTTTAATCCATCACCTGCGTTTGGAACATATGCGGCAACATAAAAGAAAGAAGAAAATTCTAAAGTAATCACTCTTCCCTCATCATCATATTTGCCATTTTCTAATCCATAGAATACATTCTCTGGTAATTTCTTTGTATATACCGCTACTCCAGAATAGCCTTTACGAATCTTAGAATTTGTCCAATATACAAAATATCCTTCTTTATTAAATGGAAAATCAAGATGTAGTTCTTCACTATATTTTGTTTCATTTATTGAAAAAATATCTGCGTTTAAAATATTAAAATATAATTCAAAATCTTTTTTTAAAATAGCTCTAATTCCATTAACATTAAATGATACACACTTCATAATCCTATTCCTCTTTATTCATGAATGCTTTTATAAACTCAGTTGTCTTAGACCAATATTTGCTTCCCCAATTTTGATAACTCCATTCTTCCATGAAAGTATTACATTCATAATCAATGTAATATATTTTTTCATTATGTAAAATAAAATTTGTTGGATAATAATCAATATTTAAGTTTTTTAAATATAAATTATTAGCGACGTCTTTTATTTGTTGATAATACTCTTCCTTCATTTGATTCAATATTATTATTTCATTAATTGTTTTTCCTTCAATATATTCTTTTAATATTCTTTCATTTTCATAATCGATATCATAAAGTTCTGGTAACAGAATATCACATTCAACAAGAGTCTTATAAGCATTAACTTCAGACTCTATCTTATTTCCAAAAGAATAATATGCACAAGGCTCATGATGAATTTGCTTAACTACATATTCATTTCCGTATTCATCTTCAACAAGATATGAATATCCACCTTTGCCATGTCCTAATAATTTTATAATTTTAAACTGTTTTTGATTAACATTAATGTATTCCATAAATAAAATTGCCCTCATCAAAAGCAATTATAACACATTTATAAACCAAACATATAAGACAATAATGGAAGACCAACAAACATAATAATAATTGCAATCATGAAAATATAAAACATTATTTGTAATTTAATAGAGTGATATATCATTAATCCTTGATTATTAAGCTTTTCTGCACGCTGATAAGCAATCGATAAATAAGTCATCATTAAAATTGTTATTAAGGTAAAAATATTATTCATTGTAATTAAAGAAAACATTCCCGCATCACTAATCAATGAAAGACCAACAATCATACTCGATATCGCACCAAATAATCCGGTTCCTAACATATCCATACTGTTCTTTTGATTAAATGCTTGATTATAAAAAGCAATACTTATCCATACTAGAACACTAAAAAGATTTATAAATGCCTGTAGAAACAATTGTATACCTGCACGATTTGCTCTCACAATAATTTCTAACTCCGTTTTAAGATTTAAACTTTCAGTCGCTGTTGGTTCATTACTAACATATTTATAATAATGAATTTTTAATGAAAAATTTTTAATTTTATTGTTTTCATTAATTAATCTATATCCATCGGTTAATCCAAAATAAGGTGAAAAGCCACTTAATGATTCACCATATGCATTAACATCTCTATTAGGAATATAACGAATATATTTACTATCCATAATAGGTAAAATATACATTTTAAATTGTACACTATCGAGAGGATAACGAACGCTATTGAAATACTTTTCAAATTTTGCGGTAAACTTCACTTTTTGATAACAAATTATTCTATCACCCTCTTTTATTTCTTCTAATGATTTAATCGTACCATAACTATCTGGAACAAATTCACCATTTCCTATTTCAAACATCGTTTCGTTATCCACTAAAACATTACTTGGAGCTTCACCAGGATAAAACCGATGATCATTTTCAATAATCCAATTATCATAAAATAAAGAATGTTCATCATGATACTTTTTATTACTAATAAACTCATTAAAAGTTATATCTCGTCCATCTTCTAACTCTTGTTCACTACATTCATCATAATAATCATTTAGAATTGAATCCCATAATACTTCTGAAGCATACTTTTTAAACATTTCTTGAAATTCATTTTTATCAAAATAAAAATACAATTGGATTCTTGCCTCATAGGTAGAAGTAGAACTACTAATCGATTTAATTCTTTCAATTACTGCGCCAACTTTAACATTACAATAATATGGTTTTTCATCATTTATATCATATTTTTCTTTTGAGTCGTTTTCTAAAAAATCATGATATATAACTTGATTTGCATCATATTTATCATATATTTCACTTTCATCGCTTCCTTTTATGTATTTATCAATTGTGTTAATTCTTTCACAAACAATTGTAAATGCACAATAAAAAATATATATAAAAAGAGGCACTATTAATAATAAAAGCGTTAAAACAAGTCGCTTCTGCTTTGCTTTATCTAAAATTTTTATTTTTTTCTTAATATCATTTTTAATCATAAGCTAAAACATCCTCAATTATTATTTTGAGAACATTTACTTTTTATATGAAAAAATGGCGGTATCCCGCCATAAATAAGCAATATAATTACTTAACACGTACAGAAACAGTAATTTCTCCATTTTCTATTTTTCCAACTTCAACAGTATAACCTATAGAACTACCATCATTAAATTTGTCATTTCCTTTATAGAAATAATAACTCTTTGCTTCAAATATATCTCCAGTTTCCCATAAAGCACTATTACGATCAACAAGTACGGAACTTCCTTTTTTTGAATTATTACCATTAGCAAGTGTATTTTTACCGCCCTTATCAATTAAATGAAGCAATCGAACCTTTGATGGATTTTGTGAATCTTTTAAATAAGAATAGCTAACAGAATTTGATGCACCTATATAGTAATAAATACTATCTCCTACATAACTAAGTGCCGAATCAATTTCATTATCATTAATATAACCTTCATTATTAGAATCGCTATTATCTTTTATTTTAACTAATCTTGCGTCAACATGATAAATACGAAGACCGCTATAATCATACATTTTATCTCTTGTATCAAATTCATATTTCGAATCTTGCTCATTTAATCCTTCAGGTGTGTAAAATTCAATTAATATATACTCATCAAATATCGTTCCATTCCAATTGTTATTTATTAAAATTGCATCTCCATATAATGCTGATGATCTTAACTTAATATCCGCATTTCCGGTAACAACATAAGGATTAACCCATCCTAAACTGAATTTAGAATAAATATTATGATCTCCAACATTATAAGATTGCATATCTAATTCTCCTGCACAATCCCAGGCATTATTAGAGTCATAACAATAATAATCATCTAATCCTAAAATATGTCCCATTTCATGAATAAAGGTATGACCATCTAATCCTGTAGGTAATGAAGAAACAGAATTTGAATTATAAGTATCATTAATAAATTCATAGCTTACCCACATATGAATATTGGTTATTGGTTTAGTTGTATCTGACTCATAATTAGCTCCTGAAACCCATGCCCAATAAACACTATCACTATCGGTTGAATATTTATTAGAATAGCAAAAGATAACTGCATCTAGATATCCATCGCCATCTTGATCATATTCTTTTGCTTTTGCTTCAGAAATTGAATCATTTAGGAGATCACCCATATAATTTCCTGGATCATATGTATGTTTATCGTTATCATATTTTTCATTATATTCACTTGCAGTCATATTAACTTGTAAAGTTTCACTATAAACTTCACCAGTAATATTCAATTTTCCATAACTTGATTTATTAAAATATGATTTAACAGATTCCCAGTTAGTATCTTTTTCTTCGCCAAAAAATATTTTATTTAGATTTTCTTTTTTAGCATTTGTCCAAGTTGGATTTGATTCATTTTTAGCACTTTTAAATTGAACCGGAACGACTAAAACTTTTTGATTTCCTGTAGACTTTAAAGTGTTCCAATAAATCATCTCATTCGTGGATCTTAATGTATATTTTTGATCTCCTGCCTTATAATAATTATCAACACTTCCTATATTTGAAGTTGTATTATTAGTCGTTGAAGAAGACGCAGCAGTAGATGTTGCAGTGCTAGGTAATTTAGTTGTGCTTGAAGATGTATTTGGATTAGTCGTCGGTGTTACTGTTGAATTTGTACTACTAGAAGTAATCACCTCACCACTTGTGGTTGTATTCCCATTTATGCTACTTGAACTAATATTAGTATCTAACGAACATGAACTTAATAATAAAAACAATAATAAGCTACCAATTAAACTTTTTTTCATAATATGCCTCCATTTCTTTTCAAATGATACCACAATTTAAAAATTAATTTAAGCATATTAATTACAATTTGTAACTATTTATTAATCTTTGCTTTACTAGTGCGATTTTTAATTATCCTAATATATAAAAAAGTTATTATTACTGTTAATATAGTTAACAAAAGAATCCAATATCCAAATCCTATTTCTAATATTGAGCTACCTATATTAAAAAATCCATTATCATAATAATTCATAAAAAAATATGGAAAGTATCTTTCATTACTTCTCGCATTATTAAACTGAATATTTTTAAAATTGCATAAAAAAACAAAAAACAAATAATAAAAAGGAAATACTATACCAAAAAATCCATCATTAATATGAAATTTATGTTCTTCTAAAAACAAAAAAGTTATGACATATATCACAGGCGATATAAAATGTAAAACAAGACTTTGAAAAGTAAATAAATAAGAAATATTACCCTTATATATTAATCCTGGAGCGAGCATAAAATTAAATATTACAAAAGTTAAAGATATAGCTACCGCTGCAATAATTTCTAATATTTCAATAAATCTAAAAACCGTTTTATTACATTTGCTATTTAGTAATAATTTAACTAATAAACTCAAAAACAAGGTAACTGCCACGAATAAATTGCTTTGAACTGTAAAAGAAAGAAAACCATTTATAAATAATGATTGCTTAAAATAATACTGAACAAATACCGCTCCTAAAATCAAAATAATATTAAGAATTTTTAAATAAATAATAACAATCTTCTTCATAAACAACTCCTTAAGCATTATTGTGTGAAGTTCTAGAATATTTAATCTAAACTTGACTACAATAAAAGAAAGCAATAATAAAGCTTATTATTTCTACACCTAAAGGAGTCTCTTCCATGCAAATTTCAAACGATATTATTTACATAGGCGTTAATGATCATCAAATTGATTTATTTGAAGGTCAATATCCTGTCCCAAAAGGGATTTCATACAATTCATATATGATTTTGGATGATAAAATCGCCATTTTAGATACTGTTGATATTAATTTTTCAAAAAAATGGCTAATAAATATTGAAAATGCTTTAAATGGTAGAAAACCTGATTATTTAATAATCCATCATATGGAAATGGACCATTCATCATGCATTGTTGATTTTATAAATAAATATCCATCTACAATAATTGTTTCATCGTTAGAAGCTTTTAAAATGATGAAAAACTTTTTTAATATAGATTTAAGCAAAAATACTTATATTATAAATGAAAATGATACCTTAAGCCTTGGTAAGCACAGTTTAACCTTTTTTCATGCACCGATGGTTCATTGGCCAGAAGTAATTGTTTCTTATGATAACTATGAAAAAGTATTATTTTCTGCCGATGGATTTGGCAAATTTGGCGCACTAGATGTGAAAGAAGATTGGTTAGATGAAGCTAGACGATATTATATAGGCATTGTAGGAAAATATGGTCAACAAGTTCAAAATCTTTTAAAAAAAGTTTCTTCTTTAAATGTTAAAATGATTTGTCCTCTTCATGGTCCAATATTAAAAGATAATTTAGATTACTACATTAATCTTTATGATATATGGTCATCTTATAAACAAGAAAAAGAAGGTATTGTTATTGCTTATACTTCAATTTATGGTAACACAAAAGAAGCAATCGAGCTTCTAATAACTAAACTGAAAGAAAAGAAAACACCAGATATTAAAGTTTTCGATTTAGCTCGTGATTCTATTAGTGAAGCAATTGCTGCCGTTTTTGCATATGGAAAATTAGTTTTAGCCACAACAACATATAACAGTGATATTTTCCCATATATGAAAACTTTTATTAATGGTTTAACAGAAAGAAATATACAAAATAAAACAATTGCACTAATTGAAAATGGTAGCTGGGCTCCTCTTGCATCATCGAAAATGAAAAACATGCTGTCCAATTGTAAAAATCTCACTTTCTGCAAAACAATTGTCCATATAAAATCATCATTAAGCGAACAATCTCGTAATGAAATTGAAAATCTTAGTGATGAACTATGTAAAGATTATTCTCACATCAAACTAAAAACAAACAATAAAGATGAGCTTTCTGTTCTATTTAACATTGGTTATGGGCTATATGTAATAACATCATTTGATGGTCAAAAACATAACGGATTAATTGTAAACACCATTACTCAAGTTACTAATATACCTAATAGAATTGCAGTAACTATTAACAAACAAACATATTCACATGATGTTATTAAACATTCTAGAATAATGAACATTAATTGTCTAACAACAAATGCACCTTTTAATTTATTTAAAACATTTGGTTTCCAAAGTGGAAAAGATACTGATAAATTCAAAAATAGTCCTTTACTGATATCTAATAATGGATTAGCATATTTAGCAAATTATATTAATTCATATATTTCATTAAAGGTAGAACAATACATTGATTTAGATACTCATGGAATGTTTATATGCACCATTACAGAATCAAAAATAATTTCTAATGAACCTACAATGACATATACATATTATCTAGAAAATATAAAGCCTAAATCAAAAGAAAAGAAAAAAGGATTTGTTTGCAAAATATGCGGATATATATATGAAGGTGAATCTTTACCAAAAGATTACATCTGCCCTATTTGTAAACATGGAGTATCTGATTTTGAACCAATTAATCAAGAAAGGAGCTAGTTATGAAATACATTTGTAATGTATGTGGATGGATCTACGACGAAGAACTAGGTGATATTGAAAACAATATTGCACCGGGTACCAAATTTGAAAACTTACCCGAAAACTTTACCTGCCCACATTGTGGAATGAGTAAAGATGCGTTTTCATTAATCGAAAATCCTGACTAAAAAAGCCAGGATTTTTTATTTTAACAACTCATCTGATAAGGATAATATTTCTTTAGAATATTTTCTTTTTAACAATTCTTTTATTCTTTTATAAATCGGATATGCTATAAGCATTAATAGTATTCCTAATATTCCTGGAATAATACCTAGCCACATCCACCACGAAGTATTCCATACTAAGAAAAAGCACATTCCAAAACCAAATAACAATGTACCGATAATACCTATTGAAAGTCCTCCAATTAAAGGAATATTATGAACTCGATTATGTAATTGTTTTAACCTATCTAATTTTATTGAACGGTCAGATTTTGGTAAATATTGACTTCTAATACTTTCAATTTCTTCTTTTTCATCTATCTTTAACGCGTCATATTCATATTCAAATTTTTCTCCCACAACAAATTCCTCCTATAAAACTATTTTAAAAATCGTTCCCACTCCAACTTCACTTTCTACTGCAATCGAAGCTCCAAGAGCGTCAATTACTTTCTTAACTAACGCAAGTCCTAAGCCATTGCCTTCTTTTTTATGAGAAGTATCTCCTTGATAAAACTTATCAAAAATATGTTCTCCTGTTTCTTGATCCATCCCACATCCACTGTCTTTAATTAAAACAACTGCTTGATTATTAACTTTTTTTAATGAAATTTCTAAAAATCCATTTTCTTTATTAAACTTAATCGCATTATTAATGATATTAGTAAATACTATTTCTAGATAACTTTTTTCACTTTTAATCATAACATCTTCTTCAATATCACATATTAATTCAATTTTTTTATCATCAATCAAATTTTCAAATTGAACAATTTGATCAATTAATAATTCACTCAAATTAAATAATGTAAATTCGATATTTAAACATTGATTTTCCAATTTATTAAGTTTTAATATGTTGGTAATTAATAATGATAATTTATTGCATGCATCTTGAATAACATTCAAATAAATTGTTCTTGTTTTTTCATCAATCATTAATGATGAGGCTGCTTTTGAATAATTTTGAATAACCGATAATGGGGTTTTTATTTCATGAGAAACATTAGCAATAAAATCATTTTTTAAAACTTCACTTTTTGAAAGCTCTTTAGACATTTTAAGCAAATCATGTTTTATCAAATCAAACTCATCAAAATGAGAATAACTATGACTATATGATAATTCAATCTCAAAATCACCTCGACTCATTTTTTCAGTAGCGGCTAGAATTTCATTTAAAGGTTTATCAACCATTATCTTTCTTCTAATATTATCAATAAAAGTAAATACTATTGTAGAAAATATAATAAACAATAATATATATATTGCAATCACGCCATGACTTTGATCTTTAATTAAAGAATAAACTCCGATTGCTAAAGATGTAACAAGTACCACTGGAATTAGAAAAAGAAAAAAGCCTAATATTAATTCTTTTTTTTTTCTCATTTTAATATCACCTTATATCCCAATCCATGGACGGTAATAATTTCAAATCCATTACATTTTTTTGTTTTTTCTCTTAATTTAGCCATATAAACATCAACAGTTCTTGATGTCGCACTAGAATCAAAATCCCAGAAATCTTCCATTAATTTGCTTCTTGTAAATATCTTTTTCGGTGATGATAACATCGCATATAAAATATCAAATTCTCTCACAGTTAAATTAACTTCTTTTTCATCTATTAATGTAATTCTTTCCTCTTTATTCATTTTCAAATTGTCAATAACCAATTCCTTAACAATGTCGATTTTCAAGCGACGACATATTGCATTTATTTTCATTATTAACTCATCTAAGTCGAATGGTTTTGTGATATAATCATCGACTCCAATTTGATATCCAAATTGTTTAGATGGTTTATCATCTCTAGCAGTCATAAATACAATTGGTATAAATTCATCAATAATCCGAAGTTTTTTTGCTAATTCAAATCCATCTAAATAAGGCATCATAATATCACTCAATACTAAATCAATCTTATTTTCTTCAAAAACACTTATCGCTTCTAACCCATCAAAAGCCGAAACAACCTCATAGCCGGCATTTAAAAGATATGTCTTAATAAGACTATTTAAATTTTTATCATCTTCAACCACTAATACTTTTGCCATAACATCACCTACTCTTCGCATTCACTTTCTTTAATAAAACCTTTTTCTAACATAATTTTATCTAATTTATCAATAATGCTCGCACATTTAAAATGATAAATTAATCCTCCTATTGCATAAACAAATATTAGAATTTCTGACAAAATAATAGCCATGATTTTTAAATAAATATTCCATTTTCTAAGAGGACTTTTTTCTTGAACTAAATACCCATCTATTTTATTATCTATCAATTTCCCCTCATAATAATAATTACCATAAAAATTACTATTCGTAAGATATATTTTTACTTCATTTTCTACTTTTTTATCATAAACTATAGAAATATAAACATTATGTTTTCTATCTATTAAACTTATTCTAGGCAAAATATGAATAAAAATCGATAAAATTATAATAATCAGTGCCACAATTATTCCAAATATACCATTAATAATTCTAGTATCATTTAAAGAGGCAAAAGATGTCAAAGCAACTTCAGTTAAAGCAATCGCGGTAAATGCCGAACACAAATTAATAATTTTTATATTTCGATAATAATGACCTTTATGATATGAATTAAAGCAACCTTTTATTGCCAAAGCAAGTTCAATAAAGGAAATTGTTGCAATTCCTATCCCTAAAATTTGGTCATAATTCATTATTGCAACATTACTATAAAGCATTCTTCCCATATAAATTCCATATTGAATTCCAGAAAGAAGTAAAAATAAACTAATTAATAAATTCCTTTTTTCAAATTTCATATTACTATGATCATATATTCCTAACAAGCACTCTAATTTTGCAAGCATAATAAATAAATTAATAATTCCTGCAACAAGAAAGAATATACCAAAGAAAATCGCTAAAACGAATTTAATAATAGCCATAAATGCATTAAATAAAATCGAAAATTTGGTTGTAAAAATGGTTTTTTGTTCAAAATTCATCTTTTTATAATTATCAATTAAAACCATAAAACCGCCTCCTTTTCTTTCACTTATATTTATATACTATTTTTATAAATTAATCTTTATTTTTTTGTAAAAGTTTTGTAAAAGTTTTTTTAGTGATAATTACATTTAGTTATGATATTATAAAAAAAAGAAAGAGGTATTTTATGAAAATTTTTAGAAGAATTAAAAACTTAATTATATTTGTTTGTGTCTTAGTAACATTTTTTGTCGTAGTTAATGTCATTCCACCATCAAAAGTAATGGATACCAATCCATTCATATCCACAAGCGGAATGCCAATGTTATGCGCACATCGAGGTGGTAAAACCGCAAATCCAGAAAACACATTAAAAGCATACCGTGCTGCCGCAAATGAATTTAATGTCGATATTATGGAAAGCGATTTATGGTTAACAAAGGATAATCAGCTTGTCTATAACCATGATGACACAATTAATAGAACTAGTGATGTAGTACAAATAACTGGTGAAGATAAAGATCATTATGTTAGTGATTATACTCTTGAAGAACTAAGAAATTTCAATTTTGGATACAATTTTGAAGATAAAAATGGAAATTATCCTTATCGAAATATCGAAGGATTAAACGGGGAAAACAGAAAACAAATTCTTAAAGATAATGGATTATCAATTGTTGAAGTTAGTGAATTATTTGAAGAATTTTATGAAACGAATCCAGATTTATTATTCATCGTCGAAATCAAAGATAGCGGAGAACGTGGATATACCGCCGCAACAATATTAGATGATTTATTAACTAATAAATATCCAAATTATAAGAATCAACTCGTTGTCGGAACCTTCCACGATGAAATTGAAGCCGATTTAAAAGAAAATCACCCTACTCTTTTAAGAGGTGCTCCAACTGGAACCGCAGCAAAGTTTATTATTACCGAAATGTTTAAAGTTAATTTATTTGATAATGACAAATTTGCCTGTTTACAAATTCCAACAAGCTATAACATTAAAGGTATTAATATTAATCTTAACAAAGAAAAATATATTACCAGAGCGCATAAAAGAAATATTGCTGTTCAATATTGGACAATTAATGAAGAAGAAGAAATGAAAGAATTAATCGAACTTGGATGCGATGCAATTATGACCGATGATCCTGGTTTACTTAGAGATGTTTTAAATTCATATAAAAAATAATTATTTTACCTGTGGATAATTCTGCAGGTTTTTTTTCGCTTTAATTCTATCACTTGATACCAAATTAAAAAAAATAACAATTATATTAAGTTGTCTAATTATTAAGACTCTACAATTTATTTGTTATATCTTTAAATACTTTTTTTATTTTGATTTAGGATAATCTTTCTTAGGAATATTATCATAAGGAACCACTCTATGAACAGGAAGTTCTTTAGCAATACGGGTAATTTCCGCTTTTAAATGGTCACAGATTATTTTTCTTTGTTCATTCATTTCAATGTTTGGATCATATTTGATTGGTTCTCCAAATACAGCTTTTTTTAATTTTGGACAAATATAAGTTGGCACAAATGAAATGCATTCATGATGTTTAGAATAATAAAATCGAGCACTGTCTATAAACTTATCAAAGAAATCATTAACTATTTCATTATGTTTATTTCTTCCTTCTGGAAAAATAACGATATTATTTCCTTCATTAAGCGCTGCTGTTGTATCTTTAAAAGTACTCATAATTCGCGCGTCTTTATAAACTCCAATCGTATCAGCGTGGCACATTGCATATGACAATATTGGTGCGACTAAATAAGATAATATTTTATAAAACCAGCGAATCCATTTTGGTTTCATTGACCAAAAGTCTTTATAGGCATAACCAGGAACCTCTTTTAAATGCATCATTTGTCCTATGCACCATATATATTTCTTTTTAGGAAAATAAAGCTCAAACATTAAAGGACCATGAGCTTGAGCATGATTAGAAACATAAATCGATGGTATCTTAGGCGTATTTTCTATATTTTCAAATGTCTTTTTTCCATAAAAAAAGACAATTAATCCTCGACATAATTTAAAAAATATCGGTTTCTTTTTTGTTTCTACATACTTCATAATCTTTTATCCTTTCGCTTGTCCTTCGTTATTTTACCATAAGATACCTTTAATTGATATTCTAATCGATAATTTTAATAATCATAAAAATAAGGCAATTAAAAATGAGAGTTTCCCCTCATTTATTGATTTAATAGTTTTTCTGTAAGTTCAAGAATCTCTTTTCTATATTTATTCTTTCTGGAATTTAATATTCTTTTGTACAATGGATAATTAATTGATACTATAGCTATTCCTAATAATCCAATAATAATTCCTAATACTAAATGAAAATCATTACTACCAATAACCTTCATTGCTAAACACATTCCTAAGCCAAGAATTAGTGAGCCTATAATTCCTATTACTAAATTAATAACCGGATTTTTCACTTTTTTTCTAACGCTCTTAATTTTTCAATATCAGTTAATTCTTTTTCTTGTGGCAAATACTCTTTTCTAATTTTTTCAATTTCATTTTTTTCATAAACACTCATTTTTCTTTCCTCCTTGTTTACGACATTATTATATGTAAACTTTGTTAATGTTTTTTTTCTAAATTGTAAATGTTTTGAAAATAAAATGTTAAAGAAATGTTAAAAAAAGACGTATTTCTACGCCTATAAGTATTCGTTAATTGATTTGCCATTAATACGTGGTGAAACTACAATACCGATTGTTCCTGGTCCACAATGAGCACAAACATTAATTGGTATAATTCCTCTAATAACTTTGTAATCTCCTAAAGAGGAAGATAAATATTCATTAACTGCAGAAACAACTTTTTCGTTTCCAGCAAAATCTATCAATGTATAATCATATTCATCAATAGGAAATTCTTTAACCATTAATTTAATACTATCAAAGAATGATTTTTTAATATTTCGAGTCATACACTCTTTAACTAATGCCCCATCTTTTAATCCAATTACGGGCTTTAATCCTAAAGTATTTCCAATTGCCGCAATCGCAGGAGAGATTCTTCCTCCATTTTTAAGTGCTTTTAGATTTTCTAAAAAGAAAATTGCTTTATTATGTTTTTTTCTTTCTTCAATGTTAGCAACAATATCATCTATCCTGCTACCTTTATTAACTTCATCTAAAGCATAAAGAACATGAGATAACATTAATGAGGAAATAGACATACCATCAATAATGGTAACTTTTCCTTCAAATTGTTCAGATACAGTGTTAAACAACTGATTCATTGAAGATAATTTACTTGAAATAGTAAAATGAATAATATGATCATATCCTTTAGCAAATAATCCTTCAAAATAAGAAACCACTTGTCCTAGTGGTGGTGTTGATGTTTGTACTTTTTTATTATTTAACATCGCATCTTTTAATTGTTTTTGATTAATGGTAATCCCATCTAAAAACTCTTCTCCATCAACAATTACATTGAGTGGAAAAACACTTATACCATGCTTTGGTAATAAATCATAATTGATCAAGCATGAAGTGTCAGTTGAAATTAATATTTTCATTTGTTTTCCTCTTTTAATAACAGAAATAAATTCCCCTTATTATTTCTTTCCTTTAATTTTTATATTTAAAACATAAATAATAATTTTAAATTATTTTTAATCCAAAAACATAATTTGTATTAGATAAACTAATGTATTAATATGTATTTATATATTCATAAAAATCTATATATTCAAATCATTATTAAGCTT